>JAFDME010000087.1 GCA_019306075.1 Deltaproteobacteria bacterium
CCCGTTCGAAATCTCCGGGTAGGTTGCAAGAGGTGTTGAGCAATCAACATCCCAGTGAAATGATCATGGCTCCTGACGGAGGACAGAATTCGGCTTATAACCCGCTCCTTTTTCATTCTCTCTTCTTCTATCATTCTTTTTTCAAAAACACTATCGAGATAGAATTCCTCCATGTCACTGTCAGCTGCTGCCATAATTCCTGCCGCCGGAACCGGTACCAGGATGAAATTTGACCACCCGAAACAGTTTCACCGGCTGAATGGTGTGCCGATTCTCATCCATACTGTAAAAGCATTCATCCGCAACAGTCATATCAGTACCATTGTTGTTGTCGTACCCGCTGACTGGGTCGATAAGACTCACACCCTGCTTACCGCATATATCGGTGAACATCATGAAATCACAGTAGTCCCCGGCGGAGAGAGAAGACAGGATTCGGTGCTTGCAGGCTTTAACGCCATCAGTGAAACAGTTGATATTGTACTGGTCCATGACGGAGCCCGCCCCCTGGTGTCCCAGCAGGTCATTGACAGATGCTGCCAGTCTGCAGCAATGAATGGTGCAGCAATTGCCGCCGTTCCGGTAAAAGATACCCTGAAAAGAGGTAAGGCATCACTGATTACCGATACCGTAGACAGAGAGAATCTCTGGCATGCCCAGACCCCCCAGGCCGCGCGCAGTGAACTGCTGGCAGAAGCATTTCGATCTCCCGGCAGAGGAAATGTAACCGATGAGGCATCTCTTCTGCAGTTGGCCGGGATTCCCGTCACTCTTGTGGCAGGATCCGAAACCAACATTAAAATTACACGACCCGAAGACCTCGACCTGGCGGAAACCATTCTGCACAACAGAACCGGAACAGCCCTGCGTATCGGCCATGGATATGATGCCCACCGCTTTGCAGAAGGCCGAAAACTCATTCTCGGCGGGGTAACCGTGCCCCACTCGTCCGGTCTTGCCGGTCACTCGGATGCGGATGTTCTGACCCACGCCTTATGCGATGCCGTACTCGGAGCCCTGGGCGAAGGGGATATCGGCCTCCATTTTCCCGATTCAGACAAAGAGTTCAGTAATATTTACTCTATAACTCTTCTGGAACGGGTGATAGCGCTGGCGACCTCACGCTCCTGTCGGCTTGTCAACTGCGACATCACCCTCATCTGTCAGGCACCGAAGCTGGCCCCATTCCTGGGAGAAATGAAGGAAATAATTGCCGGGTCATGCGGAGTAGAAAAAAGCAGCATAAATATCAAGGCAACAACCACTGAAAAAATGGGATTTACCGGAAGGGCGGAAGGAATAAGCTGCCACGCAGTTGTCCTTATGCACTCCGACAACAAAGAGGTTCCACTGTGAAGACACCTGTAAACCGGGAAAGACTGGCCGCAACTTTTACAGAACTCTGTGAAATCAGCAGCCCCTCGAGAAAAGAGGCCGATGTTTCCGCCTTCCTGCAGAAAAAATTTACTCAGCTGGGGGCGGATTCAATCTATGAGGACAGCTCTGCGGCCGGCACCGGGGCTAATTGCGGAAATCTTATTATCAGGTTTCCGGGGAGTCATCCGGAGCTGGAAAGGCTCTTTTTCTCATGCCATATGGATACGGTTGAACCTGCAACAGGTATTGAGGTGACCCGTACAGGAGATATCTTTACCAGCAAAGGGGAGACCGTTCTCGGCGGTGACGATAAATCAGGTATTGCGGCAATCCTTGAATTACTGACACTGCTGAAAGAAAACAACATCCCTCACTGTGCCATTGAGGTCGTCCTTACAACCTGTGAAGAGATAGGCCTCCTCGGAGCCAAGCACCTTGAATTTGAAAAAATTCAATCACCCTACGGTTATGCCCTTGATTCCACCGGTATTGACCACGTCATCATCGGTGCCCCTGCTGCCAATAAATTTAAAATCAGCATCAAAGGCGTTGCAGCCCATGCCGGACTGAATCCGGAAACCGGTATCAATGCCCTGTCTCTTACGGCAGAGGCACTCAGCAGAATATCAGTCGGCAGAATTGATGAGGAATCCACCCGAAATTTCGGTCTTATACAGGGTGGTGCCGCAACAAATATTGTACCTGATCTTGTCACCATCCACGGCGAAGCCCGCAGCCATTCCAGTAAAAAACTGGATAATTATACGCAGGAAATTATTGACACATTCAACAGGGTCATCGACGACTGGAGGGAAGAGTTCCCGGAGAAAGAACTGCAGCCATTAATGGAGTACACCGTCACCGCTGACTATCCGCTTCTTTCTCTCAGTCAGGATACTCCGGTTGTCCAAAGAGTGCGGATGGCATCGGAAAAAAGCGGAAGGAAGCTGGAATATATCGTCGCCGGAGGGGGCAGTGATGCCAATATTTTCAACAGCCACGGGTTGCCAACCGCAATTGTGGCCACCGGCATGGACAAAGTACATACAGTTAACGAACAGCTCGATCTAAACAATCTTATCGGCCTTACTGAACTCCTGTATGCGTTAACGACATAACCCGAACAGAGCGGAAATTTAAAAATGAGTCCTTTGTCAAACCAGAACAGTTTGCGGATACCGACTGGCCGCCCCGCCCACGAATGTGGCGTATGTGGTATTTTTAACCATAAAGACTCCTCCAAACTGACCTATTTCGGCCTCTATGCACTCCAGCACAGAGGGCAGGAGAGCGCCGGAATCGTCACCTCAGACGGCAGCAAAGTAAACATCTATAAAGATATGGGCCTGGTTCCCGAGATATTCTCGGAAGAAATCCTCCAGGATCTGCAGGGTCATATTTCTATTGGCCACGTCCGCTACTCAACCACCGGAGCCTCCAACATCTTAAACACTCAGCCGCTGATGGTCACACACAAGGGAACCACCCTTGCCGTGGCCCACAACGGCAACCTGGTCAACTCCATTGAGCTCCGCTCGCGGCTGGAGGGGCAGGGATCAATATTCCAGACCAATATGGACAGCGAGGTTGTCCTGCACCTGATGGCCCGTGCCAGCCACCTGGGACTGGAAAAAGCCCTTGAGGAAACTTTTTTCACCCTCAGGGGCGCCTACTCCCTGCTTATGATGACCCAGGATATGATGATTGCCGTACGTGATCCGTATGGCTTCCGTCCCCTGTGTCTTGGCCGCCTGAACAACGGCGGATGGGTTGTTGCCTCTGAAACATGTGCACTTGACCTTATCGAGGCGGAATATGTTCGTGATGTGGCACCCGGCGAAATCGTCATCTTTCATGCTGACAAGATGAAATCCCTCTACCCCTGGCCTCGCCAGAACAGCAGTTTCTGTATCTTTGAACAGGTCTATTTTGCCCGCCCAGACTCCGATATTTTTGGCATTAATGTATACCAGTCAAGAAAGCGGATGGGAGAAATACTGGCACAGGAAGCCAAAATAGATGCAGATTTTGTTATGCCCTTTCCCGATTCCGGCAACTATGCGGCAATAGGATACTCACAGGCCTCCGGCATACCCCTGGAGATGGGTGTCATCCGTAATCACTACGTCGGCCGCACCTTTATCCAGCCGACCCAGTCCATGCGCGACTTTAATGTAAAAGTGAAGCTCAACCCGGTCCGTTCATTCTTGAAGGACAAGAGAGTTATCATCGTTGAAGATTCAATTATTCGGGGTACCACGGGAAAAAGCAGGGTACGGGCATTGCGGGAGGCGGGAGCAACAGAGGTGCATATGGTAGTCAGCTGCCCTCCCACCAGACACGCATGCTACTACGGCATAGACTTTCCCTCTTCCACCCAGCTTATTGCCTGTGATAAAAAAATTGCAGAAATTGCGGAATACCTCGGGCTTGACTCACTCCATTACCTGAGCCTCGATGGATTAGTGGAAGCAACCGGTTTAACCCGGGAACACTTCTGTCTCGCCTGTTTTGACGGGAAATACCCCATTCAACCGGATAAAACCTTTCACAAAAATGCTCTTGGCGGGTAACCGGAAGATCATTTGATCCGGGATACCACACAGTTCTTGCCACTATTTTTTGCATCATACATGGCGTGATCAGCCCGCTCCATCATCGATCGGTCATCCTCCTCCTTAGGTAGAGCAGCATCCCGCTTACACTCCACCAGGCCAATGGAAAGAGTGGTTCCACCAAAACCTTTTTCAAGAAAACTCACCCGGACCCGTTCAACAATTTCCATTCCCTGAGCAGCACTGGCCTGGGGAAGAAGTACACAAAATTCATCGCCGCCAAGCCGGAAACACATATCGACCTTGTCCCGGGTGCATTCAACCAGTATTGTTCCAAGACAGGTCAGTACCTCATCGCCCGCCTGATGCCCGTGCTCGTCGTTGTACTCCTTAAAATTATCCACATCAATAAGAGCCAGAATCAGCGAATAATTCTGCCGGTGTGCCCTCCCCACTTCATAGGGGAACCGTTCGTTAAAAGATCTTCGGTTTAAGAGCGATGTCAAGGCATCATGCATGGATAACCGTTCCAGTTCACGCACCAGAGTCCTCTCCCTGATTGCCCGTGCCAGCTTCGCTTCCAGTTCCGCAGGGTCTATCGGCTTTTTTATAAAATCAATCGCCCCGGCCTTGATCACTTCGGCGTAATTCGCAGTTTGAGAAAAACCGGTGGAGATTATCACATCCGTATCTTTATGATGTTCCTTAATATAATCAAGAAGTGCCATCCCGTCCATTCCCGGCATGACTACATCAGATAAAACAATATCAACCGGTTTGAACTCCAGCACCTTGATGGCCTCGTCACTACCTCCGGAGGTCAGGCAAATGTAGCCCAGTGACTTCACCAGCACGCTGAGATGCATACGAACAAATTCATCATCATCAACTACCAGAATAATGGTATTATCTTTCTTATCTTCCATGAATCTCCAGATCAATCAGTGAAAATCAGCTGTAAACAGTTTGTCAGTGCCTTACTCCATAAAATCTTCATAAAAAACAGGTAAGCGCAGACTCCGGGAAATTGAGGAGTATATTTTGAAATTATGTGCCTATGTAGAGCACCATGGTACTTAACCAGTCATACTAAACAATTTCCGACTTGTCGGGTTAGTTACAAGTTACTGAAAATAGCCTTATTTGTCTGAATTAGCTACTATTTACTTCGTGGATCCCGACCAGTTTCAAACATCTCAAAAAGATCATAGAAGAGTTTGGTCACTGTACTGAAATGGGTGGTTGATCCCGAGGAGGCATACGCCTTCGTAAGCTCCATCGCCTTAGCAATACTCTCCTGACTCTCAAGGTTATTGGGGTCTTTTAAAGCTGCGACAAGCCTCTTTCCGATATCATCTTCCATGGTACTTTTCCGTTATGGGTATATTCCTTCCAAATATCCCTGTTTTTGTATTTTCTGCAGGATATTGGAACTCTGTTTTTCTGCCTGAGCTAATTATTTTTTCTATTGCAGACGGTTATCACTTTTCTATTGAGATTTTCAAGAAATTTGGAGAGCTTTTTTTCCGCATTTTTTATCACATTTGTGATTTTTACATCATCAAGTGCACCAACGACAGTACCGCAGTTAACACATTGAATCAGGCAAAATTTCTGACCTTGCTGAGTCGTTACATGCACAGCCTCAAACTCATGATGTTCACAGGCAGGACATTTTGATCTGACCATCACTGCACCCCTTGATAAAATTTGTCACTGCCGATAACAATAACGCCAAAATGGTGCCTATTCAAGAAACTCTTTCAAATTAGGTGCAATTTGCGGAAAACACCGGCAGATCATTCCTCCCCTTCCGGAGCTGAACATCTCATATCCCACACCGTGGATATAGCAGGAGGCACAATGTTGTCCATACTCCTCCATGCCAAACAGATACGGAAACAATTTACAATTCCAGATTTAGTACTTATGGTGGGGATTACGTCTGATGAAATCGAAAAAATAATCGATAAAGCAGTTAGTTAACAAACCTTCAACAGTTGAGAGAATTATCATGAAAAAACCACCGCCGTCCTACAATATAAAAACCATACATCTCCTCCCCATGCTCCTCCTCTGTCTGCTGACAGTTCTGCCGACAGCCGCATCTGCGGCCCTGCAGGATACCTCAAAAACAGATGGCAGTAATGTGATCCAGGAACCGGAAAGTGAGAGAATGTGGACAATGGACCGCTCAAAAAAGTTCAGATCACCGACACAGGTGGAAGAATACCTCTCCAGGCTGAACAAAGGTGAGTACAGCGACTGGCGGCTTCCCACAAAATGGGAACTTTACGATCTTTTTCAACTTTTTGCCCTGAAAAAAATTCCCCCGGTCAAGACCAAACTTGAGATGAGCTACTGGCTGGCTGGAGAGAACGGCAAAATGCGTGTCGGATCCTGGGACGCCGGTGACGGGTGCGGAATTGAACGAAAGTTTTATCCCGGGAAAAAGGGCTATGTAAGAGCCGTGCGTCCTTAGTCCGCACCCCTTATTCCTCGATCTGCTGAAACAGCTGCCGGTGCTACCATTGCTTTCTGGGATGTTATATTACTGAGTGACGTATGCAGCTGAACCTGCAGAGTACGAATCTGCAAATAGTGGCGTGCCGTTTCCGCAAGCACGGTAATCAGTACATCGTTGCTGTCCTCCCAGATCGCATGGTGGTTTCAGCTACAGCCGCCTCAATGGAGCGTCTGATACGGCCAAAGAGATCAATCATCTATGCTTCCCTGCTCTTTATGACAACATTTATGGAGTAAGGCATTCATTTTTTTCGTTCCACAAGCTCATTGAAATAAACCGGCAATTCGGCCTCAAAAGTCATTTTCTCTTTTGTATGAGGATGACGCAGGGTAATGGACAAAGCGTGCAGCATAAGTCTTTTGATACCTCTGTCCCCGGTACCGTACTTTTTATCACCGGCAACGGGAAAGCCCAGGTCAGCCATATGAACCCGGATCTGGTTTTTTTTCCCGGTCAGAAGATCAACTTCAAGCAGGCTGAATCTGTCTGACTCCTGTACAACCTTATATCCTGTTCTGGCGAGCTTCCCCTTTCTCGAATCAGTGACAGAGTACATTTTATGAAAACGGTTTTCCGCAAGATATGAAGTTATAATTCCTTTTTTTTCCACCGGTGCGCCATGCACCAGAGCAGTATAAATCTTCTGAAATCCATGCCACTCCTCCTGGAGAAAATGTTTACTCTTCTCACTTTTAGCAAAAACAATAAGTCCGGATGTATCCCGATCCAGGCGATGGACGATAAATATACGTTTTGCCGATTTCCTGTTTCCCTTGCGGACATAGTCAGTCAAACGATAATATGCCGTGTTTTCCCTTACTTTTTCACTGCTCACGGTAAGGAGGCCGCTTATCTTGTCCACCACCAGAATATCACGATCCTCATAGAGAATGGTCAGTCCCGCCGGCTGGTACTTTTTCGGAACCCTTTTAAACTGCTTCCGCCTCTCATTCATCAAAAACTCCCCGTATACCTGGTTAACAGCTTATCCAGCTGGCTGGCAAATTTTTTATTGTCGTTCCGGCTGAGTGCCGGCGGCCCCCCGGTCTCAACACCGGAGGCCCGCAGACTATCCATAAAATCTCTCATGCTCAACCGGTCTCTGATATTTTCAGCTGAATACAGTTCTCCCCGGGGACTGAGAGCAAAACCTTCTCTTTCAACCACCTCTGCAGCGAGAGGAATATCACTTGTAATCACCAGATCTCCAAGATCCATCCTTTTCACAATCTCATTGTCAGCAGCATCCATTCCGGATCTCACTCTGAGAAATTTAATGGTGGGTGATGGGGGTATCCGTACAAACCTGTCAGCAACAAGGGTCAACTCCACTCCGGTACGGTCGGCCGCTTTATAGAGGATATCCTTAATCACCACGGGACATGCATCTCCATCCACCCATATTTTCATCGATGCTCCTCTTTTTCGTCCCTGCAGATGAATTTCAAAAGAAGTGTTATAGTGTTCCGGCACAGCCGGGATTGACGTAAGGTTAAGATCATTCTATGGTATGGGAACAAGTCCTCTATTCCAGCCTGACCAGTAAAGGATAATCTATTTTCAACCTGATTTACACAAAAGTTGCGACAAACAGAGAATCATAATGGAAAACATCCTTACAGAAACATATAAATCCTGGACTATCACGGTAACTCCCGAAAATAAACTCTGTTCTCATTTTTCTTTTACTATTACCGCTCCATCAGGATACAGTCAGCATGTATCCATGGGCGGCGACCATGAGAAACGCGCCTTTGAGAGGGCCAGAGAGATGATCGATATGGAGATTGAACTGGCCCGGGAAGATCTATAGGCAGGTAAACAGCCTGCTCCCATAACCTGAGGAAGAGTGATTGTGGAAGACCTCTACTACTCCAGAAAACTGGACCAGCATTTTCCCACCCGGCTCGATATACTCCTCTATGCCCATGATGGCCGGGGGTTGGGACATGCAAGCCGCAGCATAGCCATAGGCATGGCCATCAGGCGTCTCTACCCCCAACTGCGTGTACTGTTTGTCAGCGGAGCAGCCATAAGTCAGTCACTAATCGGCAACTCCGGCCTGGACTGGATCAAACTACCCTCCTACGCCAGCCGCATTACTGACGGGGTCTCCAGCGGTACCGACGGACCGGCAAATTTTTATAAATCTGTACTTGGTCAGCACAGAAAAACATTGCTTGCACATATCATCACCTCATTCAGGCCGAAATGTGTACTGGTTGACCACTCGCCCCTTGGCAAAAGAAAGGAGCTCCTTGATGCCCTGGAGGTTTCAAAACAATATGACACAAAATGGATATTGGGGATGCGTGCTGTAATTGGGACCCAGAAGGATTTCTGGTCCGATGAGCTGCGTGACACCTTCCTCACATACTACCACTCCATTCTCTGGTATGGAGACTCCACGGCTACGGGTCCGGAGCCCGTGAACCGGATAATATCCCACTTCGGCAGGAAACCGATCGAAACGGGATATGTCTCAAGATTGTATGAAACAAAATTGCTCTCCGGTTCATCAGAAAAGAGCTATGCAGGTACAATCTCCATTCCCTGGTTGAGCAGTAAAAGCCGCAGCTTCCTCAACAATCTGCACAGCGCCCTGCAAAAACGAAATAAAGATGAGATCTGGCGAATATTCATACACAGCAATGAAATTCATACCACACAGACTCTCTTTAGCGATCTGCCCAACTGCATTATCGAACCGGTGGGGGAACGATACAGTGACGCAATATTAAATTCCACCATAGCCATAATATATGGCGGCTACAATTCCCTTATGGATACCTTCGCCGCTGACATCCCGGCAATTGTTATCATGAGGGAGCTAAAAGATCGGGAACAGGAACTTCATCTGGAACAACTGCTTCAGCATGCCCCCGACAAAATGACAGTGATTGCGGAGAGCAGTGCAGAGATAGACGCGATAAACCTGGCCATTACACACCAGCTTAAAGTAAAAAGCTGCAAAAGCACAATCGACATCCGGGGCAGCGCCAACAGTGCGGACTATCTCAGTAAACATATCCGGCAGGATCCGGCTGCCAAAAAGGATAGTCAAGTTACCGTAAAGGATAAATTCTTGCCGGAAGCGATCAATATCCCGGCAAAAATCAAAAAAGGAGTCACCCGCTGGAATCAATGTTCCGAAACCATCAGGGACATTAACCCGCAGTTATTGCAGGGCCCGGTGCTTGATTTTGGCTGTGGGGTCGGCTATTATGTTCTGGAAGGACTTCGCCGGGGCATGGATATCCATGGGATCGATCAACTCCCCGGTAAGATAAAGCGTTACAGAAAACTGATTACCCATACCGCCAGCCCGACAGAGTGGAAAAATCGCTGCCTGGTCGGTGACGGCCTGACCCTGCCCTTTGTTTCAGAATATTTTGATCTTGTCACCTCCTGGTGGGTTTTTGAACATATTATCTCTCCAGGTGCCGCCATCAGAGAGATGGTACGTGTCACCCGTCCGGGCGGGGTCATTGTCATTCGCGCCCAGGATGGTCGTACTGACTGGGAAGGGCACTGCAAAATCCCATGGGTCCCCTATCTCTCCGACCGGCTCAGACAGGTCTGGATTGAAGAATTCGGAAAATCTCCCTCCAGATATGAAGGCGTTTATGAAATCAGTCAACCGGAGGTGATCTCTATTTTTGAAACACTGGGATGCAGAACAGTTGTTAAAGCTGAGCAGGCTCCCCCCATGACCGCAGACTGTAGAAATCTCTGTACGGAGGAGGATGTCCGGCTGCTGGCACGCCGAATCAAAACAGAACTGGACAAAGGTGAATGGAAGCCGCGAAAGGATGGGTTATATGTCTATGCCAAGAAATGCGGCTGAACCTGCCTGGTAAATCAGAAAGAACGGGTAAATAATAATGGGAAAACAAAATTCCTCAGCGAAAGCCCTGCTTTTAACTGTTTTATCTCTAATCCTCTTTACTCCGCCAACTCTTCGGGCCGAAAATAAAATCACGGAGAAAGGCAAAGCTCCCAGCCTGTTTGAAACCATCTGGAATTCTCCCAAACTGTATAAAAACAAAGATAATCCATATATACAGGATTTTTCTCTTATCGGCCGGTATCACGGTCAGTACTGGGTCTCTGACTCTGACGGCAACAGGGAAAATGACTGGGAAAATAGACGTTTTTATTTTGGCTTTAACGCCAGACTGTTCAGACAATTCACCGTTGAACTGCAGATGAATGCCAATGAAAATTTTGATCCCTTCTACAAAAATCTTTACGATGCCTTTATCAAATGGCAGCCACCTGAGACAAAATTTGAAATAAGTGTCGGCAGGCTCGACTATGTTTATACCGGTATGGAACGTTCCACTTCCTCCAAAAAGATTGCCACCATGGAACGGGCTCTGCTGGTTAACCAGATCATGCCGGGGGAAGTTGTCGGTGTCTA
>JAFDME010000088.1 GCA_019306075.1 Deltaproteobacteria bacterium
CTCATATATCGAACTTTTTTAGCTTAGCCATTTATAGCTGCGGCCGACCTTTTTACAAGTTTATCAATGAAGACTTATGACCACCGTTAGAGGATCTGGCTGAGAAATTGTTTTGTTCTTTCCTCCTTGGGGTTGGTAAAAAAGTGCTCGGCGGTACCCCCCTCGATAATCCGGCCTTCATCCATAAAAATAACCCAGTCGCTCTCATCCTGAGCAAACCCGAGTTCGTGGGTGACACAGATCATTGTCATACCTTCTTTCGCCAGGGTCTTCATGACGTCCAGGACTTCTCCGATCATTTCCGGGTCAAGGGCACTGGTTGCCTCATCAAAGAGCATTACCTTCGGCTTTAATGCGAGCGCTCTGGCAATGGCCACTCTCTGCTGCTGGCCGCCGGATAGCTGGGCGGGGTAGGATTCTGATTTGTCCTGGATGCCTACTTTTTCCAGAAGTTCCATTGAAACAGATTTTGCTAGTTGTGCCGAACTTTTTTTTACCAGCTGTTGAGCCAGCATGATATTTCCCAGCACTGTCTTATGAGGAAATAAATTGAAGGATTGGAACACCATTCCCATTTCCCTGCGGATTTTCAGTCTGTTTTTCTTGTGACTGTCGAGGGGGGTTCCGTCAAAAATAATCTCACCTGAATCGATCTCTTCCAGCCCATTGAGGCACCTGAGAAATGTAGATTTTCCCGATCCTGACGGACCAATGACCACCACAACTTCAGCCCTGCGGATATTGGTGGAAAAGTCGCAGAGGGCTTTGACGCCGTTTGGAAAAGTTTTGCAGATTTTATTTACATTGATGATATAGTCGCCCAGGTGCTTTTCAGGCATGATTTCTCGCTCGGTCATGTTATGTGTGGTGAGTGTATCAAAAAACCTGAGACACTCCTCAATTATATACTTTGAATCTTCGTTCCAGTAATGCCACCAGTTGAGAGAGAAAGACGGTAATCAGAAGATAGATGGCTGCGATAGTAAAATAGATTTCAAAGGTTAAAAATGTCTCAGCTACTATTGCGTTGGCCTGCATGGTCATCTCGTAAACGGCGATTACACTGACAAGTGATGAATCTTTAATAAGTGAAATT
The DNA here is from genome assembly GCA_019306075.1 of Deltaproteobacteria bacterium. Lineage (GTDB taxonomy): Bacteria > Desulfobacterota > Desulfobulbia > Desulfobulbales > Desulfocapsaceae > Desulfomarina. The sequence goes on from JAFDME010000088.1 coordinate 1,097, forward strand.
GTCTGGCTGGTGAGAGGGGGTAAAACTCTTCTGATTGCCTGGGGCAGGATGACCGTACGATAAGTATCAAAACCGGTTAACCCGAGGCTGTGACAGGCCTCCCACTGGCCTTTTGGAAGTGAAACGATGCCTGATCTGTATATTTCTGAAGCGTAGGCACCTTCAAACAGACTGAGTGCAAGTATGGCGGCGAATAGACGATCGATACCGAGAACCGGTGCTACAACAAAATAGATAAAAAAAAGCTGAACGATGAGGGGGGTATTGCGGGCAACTTCGAGATAGACGCGGGCAGATATCTTGCCGATTATGGAATCGGATAAACGCAGAAGTGCGGTAACCAACCCAATAATGTAGGTTAGAACCATGCTGATTCCGGTGATATACAGGGTAACCTTCAACCCCTCAAGCAATGGACCTGCGGTGAAGTTTCCATCTTCGAAGGTATATAAATATTTTGGAACCTGGAACCACTGCCAAAAATACCCCTGTTCTGAGGCACCTTTGAGAATAAGATATGTAATCCCGGTCATGATGAGGATGTAAATAATGACATCCTTAACGGGGATTTTAAAAAAAAGGGAAGACCTTTTTTCAGTAACACTGGAGTCACTCCCCGGGTACTGAGATATGCTGTTATTCATATTTGTCCCTGTCGCACTCAAAAGCAGTCCCGCCAGCGTTGATCTCTCTTCCGGATTCTACACTCCTTTTTCGCTAAGCTAACACAGGACCTTCATATAGAAAATCTTTTTCAAGTAATATCAAGAAAAAATATCCCTTATATGTCAGAGGTGTCGACTTTGGGTTTAATTTTTATTTCTACTGATTTCAGGAGGGGAAATCCATCTATCGGGTCATTTCGATCGTCGTGAGTGACAAGATTGACATTGCTCTCTTTCCAGCCATGGGTGATCTGGGTGACTCCGGGAAGAATATGAGAACTGTGGACTACTTTAACCGGAATATCAACGGATCCGACAGTGGAGGTTACGGTGACAATATCTCCTGTGGAAACGCCAAGGTTTTTGGCGTCAATCGGATGAATTTCTATATCAGGATTTGGGATAGCTGTTTTGCAGCATTTGAAATTACGATTGCGGCCATGGGTATAAAAAACCTTTCTGGCACCTGTCGACAGCACGTATGGATATTCCGGGTTGGGCCTGGTTATGTAAGTAGGGGGAATGTATTCGGGAAGGTAGGAATAACCATAATTTTTAAGATAGTCTGATACAAATTCAAACTTGCCTGACGGAGTTGAGAGGAGGTCATTGTCTTTATATTTCTGGTAACGTCTGGGCTTGTACTCCAGACCTTCCGGGTGGGCCAGCAGATCGTCGATGGTAATTCCCGTATCCTGCAGCATCCACCGTGTCAGTTCCTCGCTGTCCTTCCATGGGAAATATTTTTCAACTCCCATTCTGGCAGCCAGTTTTTTATAAAAGATGTAATCATAATCGCAATTTTCAAATGTCACAATTTGCCGGGAAATACCAATGATCTGATGTATGGGGTGGAAGTGGAGTTCGGAGTGTTCAAGGTAAGATGCAGCGGGTAAAACATAGTCAGCCAGTTTGGCGGTTTCAGTCATAAAAAGTTCACGCACTACAAAAAGTTCGAGAGCTTTGAGTGCTTTGACAACCTTTCTGCTGTTGGGGTTGGTAAGGGCCGGGTTTCCTCCGGACAGTATCATCCCCTTGAGCGGGTATGGCTTTCCAGTCAGGATGGTATCCATACCAGTCATGGTATGGCATTCCTTTCTGAAATCATACAAAACCGGGAACCTGTCCGCTCCGATAGGCTGCAGGTGGCGCAGAGGTTTTTCCCTGTACAGGGTAAGGCTTCTCAGATCAGGTTTTTCTGCAATAAAATTTCCGCCCAACTCATCCAGATTACCAAGAAGGCCGTCAAGGCATGCGATTGCCCGGATATTATTGATTCCGTTTTCATGGTGTTCCAGACCGTTACCTGCATAGATGGATATCTTGGGTCTTCGATTGCCGATTTCTCTTGCTATATGTACAACGGTATCGGCGGGTATTCCGGTTTCTTTTTCAACGCGGTCCGGAGTAAAAGCGGCCACATATTCAGCATACTCTTCAAATCCATGAGTGTAGCCGGATATAAATTTATGGGAAATGTTGTCATCTTCGATAAGTTGTCGCGCAATTCCAAGGGCCAGAGCACCGTCGGTTCCAGGCAGGATCTGTACAAATTCATCGGCCTGACGGGCAATCGCTGAGAGCCTTATATCAATGACAATTATTTTTGCACCCTTTTCTTTTGCCCCCAGGATTGCCTGGGTTAAATTCGGCTGGGAGTAGGGAGGGTTACTGCCCCAGATGACAGCACATCTGGTATTGATAAAGTCCTGTGTTGCCCAGTTACCGGTTACAAGGGCGTAGCCGATCCATCTGCCGACATAGCATTGAGAGTCATTGGAAAAGTAGTTGGGAGATCCAATGGCATGGGTGAATCGCCGGGCCAGCTCCTCCTGGGTTAAAAAGCCGAGGGCCTCACCCTTCCAGATGCTCATGGCCCGCTTTCCCCATGTCGCCTGGAGCTTCTTTATTTTTACCGCAATTTCGTCATAGGCCTGCTCGAGATCAATCTCCTCCCACCTGCTGCCAACCCGTTTCAGAGGTTTTAAAATACGATCGGGAGCATTTACCTGATCGACTCCGAGCCTTCCTTTGACGCATATTCGGCCATGATTCCATTTATGCTCTCTGAGGCCGGTGATATCGATGATACGACCATTTTCCACGTAGACATTAATACCACAACGGTTGTCGCACATTCTGCATAACGAGGTGTAATGCTCTATTATTTCTTTTTTGGCCATACCTTACTTGTTGTTGTTTTGTGATAATTTATCGATAAAGCGTTGGAATATTATCCGATTGTTTTTATAGGAGTTTTCTGCCTCTATATATTGTAGGGCTCCTGAAATGCAGAATGAAACACAGTTTGGCTCACCTTCGCATAGATTGCATTTCCGGCTGACAAGGTTAATTTTGTCGAAATGGATGTTTCCAAAGGGGCATGCCAGAATACACATCTCGCACCCGACGCATCGTTCACTGATAATTTCGATGGCGCCGGTTGTTTCGTTTCTGATTATTGCAGCCGCAGGACAAATCTCAAGACACCATGCATTGTCACAGTGCATGCAGGTTTGTGGAAGGCAGATCTTTACATCGTCATAATATTCGACCCGGATGTTCGAGTGATCTCTGTCAAAGTCTCCAGCCTGTCTGAATGAGCAGGCATATTCACAATTTCGACAAACCACGCATTTTGTTACATCCATGGTTATAAAACGCATAATCACTTCCTTACGATCAGCTGTACCTGTTTCAATATTCTTTACCAAATGCTCGATGATACTGCGCTATATTTTTGGCAAGTATTGCTTTTAACATCTCTGGCTTTCCACGGAGGCTGACTTTTCCGCGGATCAGGGGGCGCAGCATGCCGAGGGTGGACACAAGATCAGAGCTACCGATGCAAACGGCACCAACGGGGACATCCTCCTCCAGCATGATTTTCAGGGACTGGTCTTCCGGCAGACTTTTATCTGTCCAGCATTCACGGTTCTCTGCAGCTATAAATTTCCCCATGGATGCCACGGTTGTGTTAAACATCCGGGTCACATTCATGTTAAGGCTTCCCTGGTAAGATACCTTTTCTCCAGCCATGCAGCTGCCCGCGATTCTGCCAGTTTCCACAGCTGTCGGCCAGAGGGCGTGGATCACAGGGTCACCTCCGAGGGCAGAGGGTACCTGGGCAACATCTCCCGCGGCATAAATACCGGGAAGATTTGATCTCATCTGCCGATCAACAACAATTCCTGCATCAATGTTGATGCCGCAGCCACGGATAAATGAAATATTGGGCTGTACGCCTGTACCGACAATGATAAAATCCGTTATCAGACTGTTACCATCCCTGAAATGAAGAAGTAATTTTCCGTTGTCTGTTTGCTCTACCTGTTCGGTAACTGTCCCGAGGCGAAGATTAATTCCTGATTTTCTTATCTGATCTGTAAGAATACCCGCAGTACTCTCATCGAGAGCACTGGGCATGATTCTGTCCATCAGTTCAATAATGGAAACATTAAGGCCCCGGGAAAGTGCTGCCCACGCACCCTGCAGTGAGACAAAACCTGAGCCGAGAATTACAACATCTTTACCCTTTTGAAAATGAACCATCAAGTCGGCAGCATCCTGTAATGACCAGAGATGGAAAATATCATTGCCTGACAGACCAGGAATGGGAGGGGTTACGGGGGAGGAGCCTGTTGCGATAAGTAACCTGTCGTAGGAAAGTTTGGACCCGTCTTCAAGAAGAATGGTCTGCTGCTCAGGCTGCAGTTGAAGGACTTCGCCGGTTACGCATTTGGCATTCAGCCGACTGTAGTATGTTTTATCTCTGATAAACAGATTTTCGTAGGGAACTTTTTTTCGCAAGTAGTAGGGCAGCAGCACTCTGGAGTAGGGCTGTTTACTCTCTCTTGTAATGACAGTGACACTGGAATCCCGGTCCGTTTCCCGAAAGGCTTCAAGCCCGCCTAAGCCAGCAGCACTATTGCCAATGATAATGATCCGCATAGTGTCTGTTCCCTGCCTATTCCTTTAACCTGAACTGGCATTTACTCATCCGGCAACTCCTGCATTTGCCGGCTTCATCAATTTTTAGCCGGTTTTCTGTAACCATAAGAAAAAAAGAAATTGATTTTGTTGGCATCATGATCTCTGATGAGTTTAAAGAGAGACCAACCGATTTATTGTCGACAATTTTAAAGAGCAACAGCTGATGTTTAAGGGGATAGCCATCCAGTCCGGGGGCAAAACGGTAGCCTTTTCGTAGACCTGATACTCTGCTGTCCTCTACAATAGCATTGCATATCGTTTCACCACAGAGATCGAGTGTTGCGGTGCCGACGGCATCAAGAAGGGTAGACTGATATATTTTCCCCAGCTGTGCGAGTTCTCGGCATTTTTTTTCAAGTTTGTCGCCAAGGGTTCCGGCGGCAGCAGCGAGAAAACGTGCTCCGGGATCAATGCAGCAGGAGGGGATGGGAAGCTCCAGTCCGTTTTTAAGGGAAAGCCCGCTTCCGGATTGTTTGCCGATAATTGGACAAAGGGTGTAGGTACCTCCAGGCCTGATCAGTGCTGTCGCATCGGTGATGGCATGACTGATGCGGGTGACCGTTCTTTCATCGGGGATATAGCCAACTCCACCGAAATAGCGGGCAACGGATTCGACGCTAACGGTGGAAATGATAGAGGAAAGCCCGGGAATGTTTTCTGCAGTCATAAATGCACCATCAGACTCGGCAGAAGATGGTGCTGTGCAGGACCCTCGGCTGGAAGGAGTTTGAGCGACGTCGGTCATACTCTCATAAATCCCCGGTTATATACTTTTCAGGCCTGGTTAAGAATGATGAATTTGTAAAAATCTGAAATTTTAGATGGGTAAATGAAAAACTTCATGTGCGAGGCACGTAAATTTTCTATTATTTCGGCGTACCAGGGTAGGTCGTAATAATAGAAAATTAGCAGCAACGAAGCAGATGGAGAGCTTTTACGACGCCATCAAAAATGTATTTCACAGGTGTTAATAGGGGAATTCGACCCCCATTTCAGCAATTTCATCTTTAATGCGGCGGAACATGTCCATATGTTCAACCGTGGGTACTGCTTTATCCGCATCATAACATTCGTGATATTCTGATCCAAGGGGAGCATCCGCTGCGTTGTCCTCATATTTTGCCAGCAGTCTGCCTGCAATCTCATTCACCTGTTCCAGGGTCATTTTCTGACCAGCCACGGCATGGCCTACTTCACAGCCGAGCCTCGCTTCAAGAGGGGTTGCACGGTTGCGATATTTGTTTCTTGTTGAAGCCATTTCCCACAAATGCCAGCTGCTGGCAGTGGAGACCATGGCGTGAACAGCAGTCTCTCTAAAGAGCATTTCCGTCATGGGCCCGGCATTAGCAAAACCGTTGGAGGTATAAAGCAGGCAACTGTTCCTGGCCATGGCCTGGCCTGCCATTGCAATTGACCAGAGAAGTTCCCGAGTGGTGTTTGAACCGTAATTAAGGTGAAAGGGGAAGTGTTGATTGAATATAGCTCCATGGATAACAAGTCCGATGAGGCTGTAAGCTACGGTTGTTACGGCTGTGCCTTCGGAACCACCACACCAGCCACCGTAAATTGCACCAGTGAGATTTCCTGTGTAGCAGCCATACTGGGCATAGTGAAGAGCTCTGTTCAGCAGGGTGTCCGCTGTCTTGAATTCAGTAAGAGTGCCAACCAGACGCGCATCGGTCTTCTGTACTCCCCAGGCCTCATCGGAAACGGCAATTTGGCCTGAATCATGCTCTGCAGTGCCAACTGCGACCATAAATGTATCAGGTCTGCCAAGCAGGCGGGCGGCCATTTTCTGGTTCTGAATATGTTGAATACAGCCGGATATTTCAGATGGTCCGCCGGATTCGATCAGGTTGCCGAAAGTTGTCTCCAGAATAGGGCCGCAGAGGCCGTCCAGCAGAGGCTCTTTGAGATAGGCCATACACATCGACTGATGGTACTTCTCATCCACAGTGATATCAGGACTCATAATGCAGAAAGGCGGCTCCGGATCTTCAATTGAACGATGTTTCATCACCCTGGCGTCTTTTCCGCCGCCGACAATGTACTGGTCATTGGCCATATAAAGAGCTTCTTTAATTTCCTCATCTGTTACTTTAATGAGGCGGTGTGAGTCGGTATTGTAGTATCCGACTTCCACCAGTAACTCCCAGGCTGCCTGCCAGATCCGGTCAGCCATAGCGCTGTCTGCCGGGCAGGGGGTCGCAGGATCATATTTTATTTCATATTTCTTAATGAGCCTTTTTAACGTTGGAGAAAAATGTTTGGGAAGGAAATCATCCTCATCCATGAATTCTCCGGTTCTTGCACGATCAATTATTTCCCAATGCCGATAAAGCGTTGACATATATGACCTCCTGGTCTTTGAATAGGTATCTCAATAGTGATGGTGTTAAAAAAAACTTCCATGCAGGAGCATCTGCTAACGCAGACAAGCTGCAAGTAAGTACCTTGGAGGTATACACCTATTTTTACGGCTGTATACTTCCCTCATTTTCTTGTTTTTTATTACAGCTTTTACGGAGTAAGGTACTAATTATCGGCCAGCAGCGCGGAGAATAATTCCGGTGCTGATTTGGCGTCATAGCAAAACAGATCCGCGCCTATCTTGTCAGCCCAGAGTTGGGAAGTAGGGGCTCCGCCAATAACGACTTTATACTTGTCCCGAATTCCTTTTGCTTTGAGGATCTCTATAATTTCCAGCTGGCGGGGCATTGTGGTTGTCATCAGAGAGGAAGAGGCAATAAAATCAGCACCCATCTCTTCAGCTTCTTTGGCAAAAACAAGCGGATCAACATCATAGCCAAGATCTTTGACCGTGAATCCGTTGGTTTCCAGTATCAGCTTAACGATATTTTTTCCAATTTCATGAAGATCACCTTTGACCACTCCCAGAATAACTTTGCCTTTACTCTGTCGTCCGCCGCTGGCTTCCAGATGTGGTGTCAGAACATTCACCGCTTCGGTCAACGCCTCTCCGGACATCATGATTTCAGGCAGAAAGATGTCAAGTTTGGCGAAGAGGTCTCCCACGTGAGCCATGGTCTTTGTCAGCTCCTCGATTAATACAAGGGGATCAGCACCTTCTTTTAATAGTTTTTCTGTGAGTAGCCTGGTTTCTTCAGCTTCACCCGCTTCAACATGTGCGCTTAATTGTTCCATTGACATAAGGCAGCTCCAGTTGGTTTTTTAATTTCTCGTGTTATATTAATGAATTTTTTGATTATCGCTGTAACCCTTTCCTCCAGCTGATACCTGTTGTCGGCTGAGTTTGGACGTAATCAGGATGAAATTCAAACCAGTATATACAGGTACGTCTGTCATCTATACAATAAAGATATCAATGCTGTCAATAACTGCTTCCTTCCCCTGGCGTAAAGGTATCACGGAAGGATATTTCTCCGCGCATAAAATACTCAACGCATGATACGGGCCGGTCTCCTGAAATTTCAAGTCTCTTAAAATGAAATGCCGGGTATCCTGGAGAAACCTTGAATAGATCAGCTGTTTTTCCTGAGAGACCTATGGCGTTCAGATCCTGTGTGATTGTCGTGATGTCGATTCGATATTTATTGGCGACAAGATCATGAATTGACTTTGTCGAGAGATCTTCCATCAGTATTCCTGCAGCCATATCCGTGCGCAGGTGATGGATTGCGTAACGAACAGGCAAGCTGTCGAAAAAATCAAGACGGCGTATAAGGATTACCTGTTCAGGTGATCCGAGGAGGTGTGAAATTTCCACAGGTGTTTCGACAACACTGGCTTCAAGAACCTCCGTAGTCAGTTCAACATTTATATCCTTTGCCCACTGTTTAAAGGGCCGGACACGGAAAAAACCTGAATAGTGCTTTTTCTTTTTGATAAATGAACCTTTACCGTTTATTCGGGTAATATGACCTTCTCTCTCCAGTTCATCCATTGCTTTTCTGGCAGTCATGCGGCTGACGGAAAAAAAATCTGCAAGCCGGTTTTCCGAAGGAAGTTCGTCGGTGAAACTGCGGGAGGAAATCCCTTCAAGAATAAAGATTTTTATCTTTTTATATTTGGGAAGCAGAGGATTGCCTGAATCAGGCAGAGCTGTTTTTTTCGTCATTGTCCAACCTGTATATAGAGGAAATGCCTGTCTTCCCTCTCTCCGGTCAGCAGGTTTTGATCTGTACCTGGGGAAGATGTATTTGGAAAATGTTGCATTATGTCAGTGAAAAAGAGACGTAACTCTCTGTATATAAGTATTTTCAAAATAATGCTAATATTATTTCTTGACACTGTTATAGATGTAAACTAGATACAAATCAGAGATCTGTATATACAGGGTCGGCAAATAAAAAAATAGGTGTTTCTGCTATGAACTCCGGTTTCAATTCACAATGTGTTCCCCGGTATCGCCTGCTTGACGAAGCGCAGATTAAGCGTATTCACTGCGCTACTCTGGAACTTCTTGAGACTGTCGGGGTCAGGGTCATGGATGGTGAAGCTCTGGAGCTGCTCGGTAATTCCGGTTGCAGGATCAAAGGGGACAATGTCCGTATCCCCAACTGGCTTGTTGAGGATTCTATCCGCAGTGCTCCTTCCAGGATTACCATTTACAACCGTCTGGGGGAAGAAGCCATGCGCCTTGAGGACAGGCGGATTCATTATGGTCTCGGCACGGATCTGGTTAATACCATTGATCTTGACAGTGGTGAGTTACGGCAATCCCGTCTTGGAGATGTTGTTAATGCTGCCAGAGTGGCCGATGCTCTGGAGGATATTGACTTCATAGGTTCCTATGCTCTGCCGTATGATTCGCCGTCTAATATGGGGTATATAGATTCTTTCAGGGCTCAGCTGGAGAATTCGGTTAAACCGATTTTTTTTACCGCCGCAGGAATTGAAGATCTCAAAATTATCAATGATCTTGCCGCGGCTGCGGTGGGTGGTGCTGATATTTTGCGAGAAAGACCTGTCCATGTCCATTATGCTGAACCTCTGACCCCGCTGGCACACTCCTCCGGAGCCGTTCAAAAGCTTTTTTACTGTGCGGATAACCTGATTCCCGTCAACTATACTCCCGGTATGATGTCGGGAGCCAGCGCCCCGGTAACTCTTGCAGGAGCCATT
>JAFDME010000089.1 GCA_019306075.1 Deltaproteobacteria bacterium
CTGCCTTTGACGACTGCTCTGACAATAAAGGCAAATTGTTTTTTTACTGCCTCGATAAAGTCGTCAAATCCGATAAAATCTTCAGATACACCAGTTTGAATTGAGACGAGCTTGTTATTTTTTCTTCTCTTACCGTTCAGCAGGGCCAGTTCAACGATCGATCCAAGATTAATATCCGCCAGAGCAGTGTAATGACGCAACCTTCCCTCAAGGTTGGTTTCTACACACCCGCATGGATTCCAGTTAAAGGCCTCTTTCAGGGGAATCCCCTTATTCATCAGCATGCGAATACCGATGTCATCATTATGAAAAGCGGGAAAACCGGTACCAAGAGCAATTAACTCTACTATTTTACGAAGAAAACGACTGGGATTCTTGGCAAGACTGTACCTGACTGAAAGAGACGGCTGGTACAGTTGGACATTCATTGTAGCCTGAATAATCATATAGGAAAGTTCATTGACAGAGTCCCTGCCGGTTTCATCCACTCCTCCGACACAAACGTTCTGGAACATGGGATAGCCTGCAGCAAATTCAGCTGTCACCTCATCCTGAAAAAGGCAGGGTTCACTGAATTTCACCCAGAGGCAATCAAGAAGTTCCTGGGCTTCCTGCCGGTTAATTACACCCTGTTCAAGATCCTTTTTCAAAAATGGCCAGAGATACTGATCCATCCTGCCCGGATTATAACTGGCAGCATTCTGTTCCATGAATATGCATATCTGATAGAAATAAAGGGCCTGCAGCGCCTCCCTGAATGATTTCGCCGGTTTCGCCGGCACACTCCGGCACACCTCCGCTATTTCCAGAAGTTCTTCCCGTCTTCTCTCATCCTGTTCTGCCATGGCAAGTCTTTTTGCCTCATCTCCATAGCGCAAGGCCAGAATTTTCATACCATCGGCAACAATGAGCAGTGCCTTGAGATAGCAGTCCTTTTCATAATCTCCAGGGACTGTTATATCCAGTTTGTCTCTTCTCTCTTTAATCGATGCTTCAATTCCACTGATTCCGGCGTGGAGAAGCCATTCATACCCGGCAGTGGTCTCTCCAAACCCCCGCACCGCTTTGCGATTAATATAAACAACCCCGTTATCCCGAAGTTTTCTGGTATCATCAGGTATCTGAGTAAGCCATTCCTCATAATTAGACCGACCTTTCCAGTAAGGTTTGATCACAGCCTCAAACAGGTTACGATCCTCCTCCTTAAGATGGAATGGATCATATTGCCGCCCGGCAATGGTGTCCAACTCATCATCAAGTACCGACCAGCAGCTGTCGGCACAGAGAATTCCGCCACGTATTTTACTGCCGGAACAGCCGACAATCAGCTCATCATCCCATATTTTAATGGTTTTTTTCAGGCACTGGGTGTTGAAAGCTATAGCCTTACGTACAACAAGCGGCTCACCTTCTGATTCAATAAAACCTTCAGTCAGGAGCCTTGCATTTTCAAGATCCATCTCAGGCCTGGTTACTATTACCCTGTTTTTTAATCTACCTATGCGATCCATATACTATCCACCCGCAAATTATTTCTGCCTGAATTTTGATAACAGCCTGCGACCCGGCTCCAACCTGTGCCCATATCTTGCGTCTGCCCAATAAAGAACTCCGCCAAAATAGTGAAGAACTGTTAAAACGATGAGGCAGCGTATTCCCGGACCGCCGCGAAGATTGCCAACCGGGATAATTTTTGCAAAAAGAGCTGTTTTTCCCAATCTGGAAATCTCCACCCCTCTTAAATCATAATTTTTATTCAAGGATGTTTTCATTCATTTATCCGATCTCTTAAATTATTAAGAAAATATTTAGTACGTAAAAACGGATTGAAGCGAAGCTGCAAAGCCGATTGATCCCAGAGATTTTTCCTCCCTTTTTGATACTTTTTTTTCGGTTTTTTCCGGCCATGAAAATCATCAAGATGGTTTTGATGACGTATATTCCCGACTTCTCCAGCCTTCGGAAAAGCAAGCTTGGAGACGAGGAGATAATTGAGCCAGGGCTTGTAGTCCTCAAATGAAAATCCCAGAAGTGCTGAAGCGGAACCAAATCTTTCAGCCGAATCGATTATCCCCTGCTGTAACGGCAAAAAATGGCTGTCCTGCGCCAGTTCAGCCCTGCCAATTTCATCATCACTCTTTCTGAATTCGAGTTCATAACCATCTTCAGTGAGTTTATAGCCATTCAAGGTAGGAAATGGTGCACGACATGCCTCCTCAAAAAGGTCCCGCACATAAAAAAGTGTGCTTGCCGCAAGATCAAACCTGTCCTTGTCATAAATTATACCCTCGATACTGTTTTTATCGCTCGTCGGATAAGGAATTCCACGGGTGGCTCCAAACAGATAACCAAAACACTTCGGACACTCTTCCCTATGCTATACCGCCTCATAAAGAAAACGCGGGATTGTGCCAAGCCAGCCGATATCAACGACGGCGACATTTGTATGCTCAAAAAATCCCAGACCATCGAGATAACGCTGAAGAGCCTTATTGGCCGGCAAAGTCTGCCGCTTAACCTCCTCCTGGAATTTGCTGCTTCTGAGCATTGCAACGAATTTCTTGCGGTTTTCAGGCAGGAAACCTTCATGTCTTACACTCAGGCAGCTGTCCAGTTCAAGGCCAGACTCCCGAAGCAGGGGCACAAAAGGTGTGGCATCAAAACTGAAAATTCTGCAAATATCATTAAAATCACTGTTACCGGAGGGAAGAAATGCAATATCTGCGTTGGTCTTCGTCAGCCCCTGATAGGCGCATGAAGCTCCTGCAAGGGCCATCCTGCTTACATAAAGATATTCGATTTCCGGAAGATCTGCACCGGGATAGAGTAGCGGAGTCGCTTTTTCCCAATACCGCTTAAAGGTCCAGCCTTCTCTTGAAAGAAAAAACACTTTCGTAATGGAATTCTTTCTGCAGCGCTCAGCAATCTCCTGCACAAAACAACCTATGAGAACACCTAAAAAATTAAATCCTTCATTATAAAGCGCTGGGTTTCTGCTGTTTTCCTCCTCCATGGGAGCCATCAGTTGCTGCAGGATACGCCCGCGCCAGAACGGGCGCCCGTCGCTGTAGTTATAATATCGTTTGACCAGAGATCTACGCTGCATCTCGCCGGGATCATGAATGATCAAGGCATCGATGCCAGATTCTGCCGCCCGCATTCCATCAGAAAAAGAGTTGTCGCCAATATGCAGCCAGCCTTCTTTATCCAGTGAAAATTTCTCCCGGATAAACTCATAGCCCTTTCCTGACGCTTTGGCCAAAAACGTATCTGCCGAGGAGATAACTTCATCCACACAGTCGAGAATACCCGCATGTTCCACCAGCACTTTTAAATGCTCCGCCGGCAGGTACATATATGAAAAAAAGAAAATCCTTTTTTCCAAACCTTTAAGTTCGTGAATCCAGTCAACCAACAGGCTGCGGGGGACAAGCATACTGTTTTCCATTAACAGTTCATACTGTGGCACCTCACCTAGAACACTTTCGCTGAACTGTTCATTAAAAAGAGTTTGCAGCAGCTCCCTCATAAAGATTGGATAGCAGGCCTCATGATCATCAAATTTCTCACCTGTTTCTTTTCTGTGCTGCTGCTCAATCCTGTCCCTGATTCTCTGAATTTCCTGCCAGTCGAGCTGCACTCCTTTTTTTGCTGCAAGAGTGGCAATAAATCTTGCCACCGGCAGCTTAACCAGATCCGGGTCATGTATCCGCCGGATAAGAATCGTATCAAAAAGGTCAAAAGAGATGATCTCTTTCCCAACAGCCCTTTCCCTGCCTGCTGCAATAAGAGATTCAAGTGAATAATACGTTTGCAAACTCATAAAATATCTGCTTCTCAAATATAAGAAAAATAGAGTTTCTTCAACTCATCGCAATTTTTTATTTATCCGGATCTTTATACTTTCCAGAAAAATTTTAGCTGCAGCTTTCACACCCGGCGGACTTTTCAATGCCATGGTGTCTTTCACCTCATTCAACTCCCGCTCAAGTTCAACCAGCCTTTCAGATCCCGCACCAACAAGTTGCCTTTCATTAGGATTAACACCTTCCAGCATATATTTCCTGATCAGTTCCCGGTCCTGCTCCCTGCCAATGATCGCAGCTTCACCCAGTGTATTACCCGGATGAATTCGGTAATAGATCAGTTTCTCATCAAAGAGATAGTGTACTTTCCCAGGACATGCCAGCATCAGTCGGAAAATATAATCATAATCGTGAAGATATCTCAAAGAACAGAAATCTCCTGTCTTTTTCACTGCCTCTGCAGTCATAAAGAGGTTTGAAGTGGTAACCATGAAATTACCCTTGAGAAAGGCGATATAGATATCTTTACACTGCAGGTAAAAATTTCTGTTCTTCCGGTGCCACTGATTCCAGCCAAATTCAGGGTCGATATACTCCTCACCCTCGTCTGATATAGGTATTACATCTGTGATTATACATTCTGCCCCGCTCTTCTGGCGGTAATCGAGCAGACACTCCAACCGGTTGGAGGTGAAAAGATCATCAGAGTTGAGGATTGCAATATAATCCCCTTTTGCCAGACCGAGTCCCCGGTTGATTGTGTTGTAGGCATCGCGGTTTTCCTGATGGTAACAGGCGATTCTGGAATCGCTGTACTGTCGAATTATAGTCCCTGTCTGATCGGTTGAACCGTCATCTATAACAATCAACTCAAGATCATCCATGGTTTGCTGCAACACACTGTCAATTGCAGCACCTATGAATTTCTCATGATTATAGGCGGGGATTATAACTGAAACAAGGGGACGATCAATAGTCATTATCACTCTCCATGACTCTTTAAAGAAGATGTTGTAATCAGTCGAAAAAATATTTATTTCCGGGCCAGTGCCTCTCTGTCAAGCAGGCTGATCACCTTTCCATCAACCCTGATCAGATCTTCTTCGCTCATCCTGGCAAATATTCGCGATAACGTTTCCGGTATAGTGCCAAGGAGACTGGCCAGCTGCCCCTTGGAAATCTCCAGTGTAACCACATCCCCTCCACCCTGTTCCCTGCTGAGATAGGTCAGGTAACCGGCCAGTCGTGCAGGCACTTCCTTTAAAGAAAGATTTTCAATCTGGGTAGCAAATCGACGCAAACGCAGAGAGAGTACAGCAAGCATATTGAGGGCAATGGATGGGTTGCTTTCAACCAGCTGAATAAACCTGGCACGTGGGAAAAAGAGCGTTTCAGTTTTAACAAGCGCTTCGGCATTTGCAGGAAAAGGCCTGCCATGGAACACCGGTACCTCTCCAAAAGGCTCACCCGAACCAAAAATGTGGAGGATATGCTCCTTTCCCATGGGCGAAAGTTTGAATATTTTCACCTTTCCTTCACCAACCATATAAAAACCGTTGGCTTCATCATCTTCAAAGAAAATAGTTTCACCCCGGGAGTAACTCTTATTAACAGCAATGTCTGTTAATTCAGCAAGGTGTTCAGAAGGCAATCCTTCAAAAAGAAGACTCCTGCCAAGTATCTCTTTTTTGTCCATGGAATAAATCTCATTTTTTTGTAAAGTAGCATTACGTTCTCATCTGTTCATTCATCGAGTCAAACTTGCGAAAGTGTATACCAAAAGAAAAATTATTCATATAGATATGGATGCTTTTTTTGCTTCCGTTGAGCAAAAAGATACTCCTGAATTCAGAGGAAAACCCTTGATAGTCGGGGGAAATCCTCAGAGCCGCGGAGTTGTTGCAGCCTGCTCATATGAGGCACGACGATTTGGCATCCATTCGGCAATGGCCTGTGCAAAAGCCGTCAAACTTTGCCCCGAGGCAATTTTTGTTCGACCGCGAATGGAACGGTACAAACAGATCTCCAGGAAAATAATGGGGATCTTTCGTCAGTATACCGACCTTGTGGAACCCCTTTCCCTTGATGAAGCTTTCCTCGACGTCACTGTAAATCATAAAGATAACCCCTCGGCCACCATCCTCGCCACTCTTATCTGCAGGCAGATTCACAGTGAACTTAAGTTAACGGCATCAGCAGGTGTATCATTTAACAAATTTCTTGCTAAAATTGGATCGGATCTCAATAAACCAGACGGGGTGAGTACCATACGACCCGATGAAGGAGTTGAGTTTCTCTCAACTCTGCCCATAGGCAAATTTTTTGGTGTCGGAAAAGTAACCGAAAAAAAAATGCGCCGGCTTGGTATCAGATCCGGTCTTGATCTTCGCAGATTTGGCAGGGAAAGACTTATTTTTCATTTTGGTAAAAGCGGTTCGTTTCTATTTAATATTGTTCAGGGCATTGATAACAGGCCTGTTCAGCCCCACAGGGTAAGGAAATCAATCGGAAATGAGACCACCCTGAAGAAGGACAGTGATGATATGGGACTGATTAAAGGTATACTCTCTGAACTCTGCTGTCGAATCGAGCAATCACTCGTCAAACTTCAGACAGGAGGCTATACAGTAACATTAAAGGTACGTTATTCCGATTTCTCCACAATCACCAGGTCAAGAACCCTGAGAACTCCGATCTACAGCAGTGCAGACATTCTTTTCCAGATCCCCTCCCTCCTGAACAGCACGGAGGCAGGGAGACGAAAGGTACGACTCCTTGGAATTTCGATTTCCAATCTCACTACCGATAAAAAGAGCCCCATCCAGCTGCTCCTTCCCTTTCCCGGAGTTGCCGAACAACCGGCAACTTTTAAACCCGAATCTCAAGCCGAGGTTGTAACCACCAGTTAATAAGTTTATCATAGCTACCTGGCCTCATCGACAATTCCATCCACCTCAGACAGAGAAAATATGAAAACGCTCCTCTCCATGATAATCAATATCTTCAAATATATCGGAAGAACATTTACTTTTATCCGAAACACTCTTCTCAATATCCTTCTCTTTGCTCTTCTATTTCTGCTGATTTTTGCATTTCTGCCAAAAACTGATCCGGAGATCATACCTGGTACGACTCTGATTTTGACTCTATCCGGAAATATCGTTGAAGAGAGGCAACCTCTCTCATCCCTGGAGAAATTCCTCGGTTCGGCAGTCGATATCAAACCTGATCCCGAAACTCTCCTCCAGGACATTATTGACACAATTGATACTGCCGCTGAAGACGAAAATATTTCCATATTACGACTTGATCTCAAGAACCTTAAACATGGAGGTTTGAATCAATTTCTCACTATCGGCAAAGCCATTGAAAGGTTCAAAGCATCAGGGAAAAAAGTTATCGCAGCTGAAGATTATTATACCCAGAGCCAGTACTTCCTCGCCTCATATGCTGACCAGATTATTCTCAACCCTATGGGAATTGTTGATCTCCACGGTTTCGGCAATTACCGGCTCTATTTCAAAGAGGCACTGGATAAACTGCAGGTCAGTTATAATATTTTCAAAGTCGGTACCTATAAATCGGCCCTGGAGCCTTTCACCCGCAACGAAATGTCCAAGGAAGACCGCAGACAAAACCGGGTATGGCTGTCAGCGCTTTGGCGTATATACACGGATAATGTGAAGAAACAGCGGGATCTTAAAGAAAATGCCATAGAAAAATACACAACAGATGTTGCGGCACAACTCCTCTTAACAGATGGGAATCCGGCAGAACTCGCACTCAAGCTTGGTCTTGTTGATCAACTTCTTACCCGCAACCAGGTATCATCCTACTTCAAAACAGTCGCAGGAACAGCAGGTAACTCTACACAGCAGGTTATAACCTCCCGTGACTATTCCAGTCGAGTCAACCATTCATACATTGATGACGATTCCTCCTCTGAAAAAGTAGGCGTTATTATCGCCGAAGGAAATATTGTCCCGGGCAAGCAGCCTGCGGGACTGATCGGAGGGGATTCTCTTGGAGAAATGATCAAAAAAGCTCGTCAGAACAAGAAAATCAAAGCTGTTGTTCTACGTATCAACTCAGGAGGAGGCTCAGCTTTTGCGTCTGAAATTATCCGTCAGGAAATACTGGCACTCCAGGAAAGCGGCAAACCCCTTATTGTCTCCATGGGTACCGTCACAGCCTCCGGAGGATATTGGCTTGCTGCCAACGCGGATGAAATCTGGGCATCTCCTGCAACCATCACCGGGTCCATCGGAATTTTCGCAGCAATCCCTACTTTCGAGAAGCCCCTTGCCCGCCTTGGCGTCTACCGGGACGGCATTGGTACCACTCCACTGGCCTCCGGTGTTGATCTCACCCAACCACTTCCGGATCAACTGCGATCAGCTATTCAGCAAAACGTCAACCATGGGTATAATAAATTCCTTGGCATAGTGTCTGGAGGACGTGACCTGGAAAGATCCCATGTGGAAAAAATTGCCCAGGGCCGTGTTTATGATGGACTTACGGCAAAATCACTTGGGTTGGTTGACAATATCGGCTCATTGGACGATGCGGTTAATGCTGCTGCAAAACGTGCAGACCTGACAAGCTTTCAACCTGTTTATATTCACAGGACACTGACAGTAAAAGATCAGTTGTTTAGATATGTCACCGCTAAGATCGCTGGAAGGACTCTTCTCAGGGAACTGGAGATCAGGTATCCGACTCTTTTTCAACTGACAGACGCAGTTTACTCTCAGCTGGGGACGCTTTTTCAGCTGAAAGACCCGCAGGGTATATACGCTTATTTTTTTCTAACCCCTATCCTTTAACGAACTCGTAAAAACCTCAGTTTTGATGGATAAGTAAAAACTTAAAAGTTTTCCCGGAGGCTACGCTCAGCAGTTTTTTTATTGCAACATTCAGGGAATTGCAGCATTCAGGGAGTAAGGCATTAAAAAAGGCAGAACTTTCAATGAAAAGTTCTGCCTTTTTACCTGAAACACAGGAACCAGGGGACAACAATTAATTTGAATCAGTCAAATCAACCCACTCCCAGGGTGCATCCAGTATTTTAAACCCTATATCAACAACTCCCTTCTCACCACTCTCTTTTATCCAGCATGGCTTGGCAACAAGACGAAAATAGTTGCCGTCCCCATTAACCACTGTGGTATAAGAGTGTTCAGATCCTGTAAATAAATCGGGAATACCCGTCATTCTAAAGCCACCCCTGGAGATGTTCTTAACTCCTCCGGTAAGAACAGAAGCGGAGTCAGCAATATCAGCCACAAAACCAGTAACAGCCCTCCTGGCCTCCCGTCTTATCACTTTGCCCGAAGAAACTGCCCCCTCGCCCGTATACTCCACATCTGCCTGGCCCATAAGTTATTTACCCGAATGTAAACCATTGCCCTTCCTTCATGATCCCTCACCCTCTTTTTATCACATAATTTGCAGAAACAATCAAGTGTAATTACTGTCTCCAGTCAATCTGGAGCTTGCCTTTACTGCTTTATGTCCGGAATCACCCTTGCAGTTGCAGCCCTGCTATTAATCAAATACTTTTTCGCAAGCAGGTTTATCTCCTGCCTTGAGATTGAAGAATAATCATGAAAGATACTCTCCGGCCAGTCAAGCTGTTCCGGATTCCTGGAAGAACCTGATAAAACGGTATAAAGCCAGTAACTGTTGTCCTTCAGGGTTTCATTGATGGAGGTGAGCATCGGTTCTCTCGCCCTGGCTAGTTCCTCCTCCGTCACCCCCTCTGATCGTAACTCCTCCGCCAGACGTAATATTTCATCAAGAATCTTCTTCTCCTGACCCGGCTTGACTATCAGTTTTGCAGCCAAAAATCCGTAACCATTATAGACTTTACTGTTGGAGCTATACACTTCAGGAGAATAGGTAGCTCCCAGTTTTTCCCTGATCACCTTCCTCAATCTGTCTTCAAGCACAGCAGCAAGTAAATGAAACTCCCTTGTACGGTGAATATCAGTAAAATCCTCTGTCGGCCATGCCAGGAATACAACGGACTTTGCAATAGAAGTGGAGACTTCAACTGAAATTGCCTTCCCTTCTGGGAAAACGATTTTTTCCGGGATAATATTTCTATCTCCAGTAAGCTCAACACCTGAAAAATATTTACCTATAGCTGCAACGACATTATCCCTGTCAAAATCGCCAACCAGGGAAATTTCAAAACCGGTATCCGGCACAATTGTTTTCGCCCACTCGGCAAGCTGCTCATATTTGAGAGAAGCGATCTTCTCCTGGGGTACAAGACCAAAATGGGGACTGCCCGAGGCCAGAAAGGGTAGAATCTTTAACGGTACTGCCCCCTCAACGTCACGACCGATCATCTTATACATCTGCTCAGTTCTGGAAATGGTGGTATCAAACACACTTTCCCGGAATCCCGCGTCGAAAAGTACACTGTAAAGCGCCTGCAGCAGTTTTTCAAAATCTTTTGTCAAAGAACTCCCCACCCAGGTAAATGATGCTTCTCCGATTCTGAAACGCAAATCGACTGAAGTGCCGGCAAGAACTGCATCAAATGCGGATCTGATAAGCGTCCCCGTTCCTGAACCGTTTATCACCCTGCCAGCAACCATTGCCATACCGGGCAATGGTTCTTCGAGAGCACCATGCCCAAAATCAACGCTTATCTGCAAACTGTTCCTGTCGAATTCAGTTTTTTTAAGATTAAGTATCAGCCCGTTATCAAAAACAACTCTTTCGATATCAAGTGCAGGATTAATATTCTGCTTTTTAAAAGTACTGACTTTTTCCGGAAGTGGCAGGTAAGGAAATGTATTTACAGAATTTTTATTAAAAGCTGCAACAGGCTTCACCGTGGATGATTGAAAAACATCCGAAATACTTTTATTGGCATGTTCTCCAAGTTTGACATCCCCGGTAACAGAAACCAGTCTGCTGTCGTGCCCCCACAACTGACGCAGTTCCCGGTTGATATCAGCCAGAGTAATCTTCCCGACCAATGGCGCGTATAACCCCAATTCCTGTTCCGCAGACTGGTACACACGATTGGAATT
>JAFDME010000090.1 GCA_019306075.1 Deltaproteobacteria bacterium
CATGAAGAGATACCAGCTGAACAAGTTAAGCCGGGGGAAAAATACGTCATCTGTTCCTAATTGGATCGGCAGGAAAAAGTTTCCAAAGATAGCTGGTATTGCAGGGATAACAAAAAGGAAAACCATGATTACCCCATGCAGGGTAAAAAGAGAGTTATACAGTTCCGGCCCCATAATGGTCCGACCCTGGCTCATCAACTCGGTCCTCAACAGTAAACCGCATATCATGGCAATGACAAACCAAAAAAGAATTGCCCACAGGTACATAAGTCCAAGACGTTTATGATCGTGGGTCAAAAGCCATGCTCTAATACCGGTCAGACCCGCAGGTGATGGAACATCATAGAATGATTCTGTCTTTATCATCGTTTTGTATCCTGTCTGTTACTGCTCCCATGGGAGTCATCTCCCACCTCCTGTTTTGTTCTTCTCTTGAAATAAACAAATATGAAACCAAAGATCAGAGTAAACAGAACCAGAACTGCCACTTTTACGATTTGAAAAAGAGGTTTGTTTTTGTCCGGGTCATAATTAAAGCAAAAGGCAAGCAGCCTCTTCACAGAAAGAGATGGATTCCCCTTTTGTGCGTCAAGAAGCGCCATATCGATGTCTCCTGCCAGAAAGGAGCCATAAACATAACGAATAATCCTGCCCTCGCCACTGACAATTATAAGAGCCGCGGGATGTATAAAAGTTGTATCAGCCATCCGCTGAAACCGAAATCCAAGAGAATCAGTAACAGTTTTTATATCATTTTTTTTACCGGTGAGAAAAAACCATTCGGAAGGCGGGAAATTGTCGCCGGCTATCTTCAGATAGTTTTCTTTTGCCCTCTGGGCAACTTCGTAATTCTCAATTTCATTAAAGCTTAAAGATACCACTCTATAATCCCTGCCGGCAAGAAAGCTTAACCCACCCAGCGCGATTGCAAGATTGGAAAGATTTTTGCTGCAGATACCGGGGCAGTAGAAATAGATAGGAAGAATGATTGTTGGCCGGTCAATAATGGAATCCAGGGTCATTTTCCTTCCATCTTCGGCAACAAATTCGGTTTGCAGCGGAAGGTAGTCACCCGTTTTTTCTGTGATCCATTTTTCCAGACTCACTGCCGATTCAGCACTCTTTACGATCTCATCATGCATATCATGCATATCATGCACAGGATCTCCGGTTTCTCCATTCTGCGCACGGGCAACGTCGACCTGCAGTGCTGAAAAAAACAACAGGAGAGCACAGAAGAAACGGGCCGGGAAATCAAAAATCGTTGCCACCCTACTTTTTCAATGGCTCTGAACTGCCGCTGCCGAGATTGATTTTCAGAGCAGTTCTATATTTATGTTTGGTTTTAAAGCTGTCACGATCAGGACCATAGGCAAGCAGAACCACAGTTTCGCCATTAACGTCAACAGAAGAATCATATTTATCCGCAGAGTTAAGCGGTATTGTGAACTCTATCACTGTAACACCACCCTCCTCCTTACCTCCAACCAGTGTAGCGTCGGGAGTTCCCCCGAGTTTTTTATCAGAACTGTGTTTGGTATTCGCAGAACCAAATTCATCAATTATTTTTGCTTCACCTTTTTTTACATAACCAAGTATAAAATTTGCGTCCTTCATTTTTTTACTTGGGTTAAAGCCGACACCCACCCAGCCTTTTGTCGGGGCTGATATTTTAACAGCCAGGGTGTCTCCGGCCACTGTCCAGGAAAAAGATATTTTTTTGGCCTTCACTTCATGTTCATACTCTCCTCCATAAACTCCAGTCGCTGCACCTGTCAACAGAACCAAACAGATAATCACAGATAAATTTAATAACTTTGAGGCCTTCATAATTTCTCCATTTAATGCCTTACTCCCTAAAAGATGTCATAAAAACAAGAAATCAGGAGAGGCTTTTACAATTAAAGCTCCAATTATTTTTGATTCTATTTACTAATTTCAACATTCATACCTGCTACCCAGTGGTACAATACCACACCGTTTGGAAGAAGCAAAGTTCCTTCCCGTTCAGCCAGAAAATTTCTGCTAATATTTCTTACCAGGTTATTATTATCATCTCATTTGATTGAAAATAGAGGAAACCATGCTTAATTTGCTTGTTTGCAGCTCTCTGACGGTGTCTGTGCAGACATCTTATAAATCGTGGTGTAACCCACTTTAACCTTTACAGGAGAAACTATTATGGCGGAAAAAATGGCAGTCTACAAATGTGAACTCTGTGGTAATATAGCTGAAATACTTACGGCAGGAAGTGCAGAAATCATGTGTTGCGGTCAACAGATGGTGAAACAGAACGAAAACACCACTGATGCCGCGGTAGAAAAGCACGTCCCTGTTCTTGAGAAAAAAGATGATGGCTGGCAGGTCACAGTCGGCTCAGTCGATCATCCGATGACAGACGACCACTATATTGAATGGATTGAGCTTATTGCCGGAGATACGGTATACAGACAGTTTCTCAATCCTTCGGACAAGCCGGCCGCCTTCTTCCCCGCAGTGGATGGGGATGTATCGGTTCGTGCATATTGCAATCTGCACGGACTGTGGAAGGGATAGGGGTGCTGAAACCCTCCGTCAGTAAGATATCACAAATTCTGGCGGGGGGCCAAGCCATGGAGATCTGATGGGAGACAGGAACAAAACCGGTAACAATTACCGTACTGAAACTGACAGTATGGGTGAGGTCCGGGTGCCGATACGGGCCCTGTATGGTCCACAGACTCAGCGTGCGGTTGAGAATTTCACCATATACGATCAACCCCTTCCCTGGGTATTCATTCAAGCCCTTCTGCTGATCAAACAATCAGCAGCCATTGCCAACAACGAGCTTGGTGTTCTCTCCAGCCTGCAGAGTAAGGCTATTGTAGAATGTGCTGTTGAGCTGCGTGTCTGCCGGCCGGAGGGACAATTTCCTGTTTCCGTATTTCAGACAGGATCCGGAACCAGCAGTAATATGAATGTTAATGAGGTGATATCCGGCCTGGCAATGACCAAAGGGATAAAACTCTCCGCCAATGATCATGTCAATCTCAGTCAGAGCAGCAATGACGTCATTCCCACGGCTCTTCACGTTGCCACTGCCGTCGAAACGAAAAAGAAACTGCTGCCGGCCCTTAAGACTCTCAGGGGCGAACTCTTAACATTTGCCGACAAACACCGGGATGTGATTAAAACGGGAAGAACGCATCTTATGGATGCCCTGCCGGTCAGGTTAAAAGCCGAAGTTGATTGCTGGGCAGCTCAAATAAAAGAATGTTGCGAGCGCCACGAAAGTGCCCTTGTAAGGCTTTGCCGGTTGCCCCTTGGAGGTACAGCTGTGGGCAGCGGAGTAAACTGCCCTCCCGGTTTTTCAGATAAGACTATTGGTTTAATAAATGAAGAAACGGGCATGTTTTTTTCTCTCGCACCATCTCTCTACAAGGGCATCAGTTCTCTCGATACAATAGTTGAATACTCGGGGATCCTTAAAACCACAGCAATAGCACTCAGCAAGATTGCAAATGATCTTCGCTGGATGAACTCCGGCCCCCTTACCGGACTGGCCGAGATAAACCTGCCCGCCCTGCAGCCCGGATCAAGCATAATGCCGGCAAAAATAAACCCCGTGATCCCGGAAGCTGTCCTGATGGCCGCCGCCCAGGTAATCGGCAACGATACGACCATTAATATTGCCGGGCTTGGAGGAAATTTTCAGCTCAACACCATGCTTCCCCTGGCGGCCTCAAATATATTACAATCTCTCGAACTGTTGTCCGGCAGTGCAATTTCCCTTGCAGATAAAGTTATCCCGAAAATAACTGTTAACCATAAAAATTTACGTCGATCGTTGTCCATGAATCCAATACTCGTTACCGCCCTCACACCAATCACAGGATATATGAAAGCCGCAGAAATTGGTAAAATCGCAGCCAGGGAAAAGAGATCTGTTATTGAAGTGGCAAAAGAATTAACTGACATTTCCTCCGATAAACTGGCACAGCTTCTTGATCCAAAAAACCTTGCTGACTGGACAAGCTCCTAGGACTGCCTGTCTGAGAATCCATTTTGCCCAAACTCCTCGTTAATTTCAAAAAAATAATGCTCGCAATATCACGTATATGGCTGTGTTTATTTTTTAGGAAAAACCTCGATTTTGAACAAAATGCTTGTTCTCGGACAAGCTCCTGGAGCTTTGGAAATATAATAGCCTCCTTTGTCTGCCTCTCCCCGATTTCACCATTCATACACATCAAATACATATATAAAGAATATTATTCTTGACACAACCATTTTTCACGAATATTTTAACATAAAAATGGCTATTAATGAAATGATTGACGACACAAGCCTTGAGATACTGACTATTCTCCAGAAAAAAGCCCGTATCCCCAATATTGAAGTCTCCAGGCGGATCGGACTTGCACCTTCTGCCGTCCTCGAACGAATCCGTAAAATGGAAAAAAGGGGGATAATTGAAGGCTATGAAGTCCGTCTGAATCCTGAACTCTTCGATAGAGGGCTGATAGCTTTTATCACTGCAAAAACTGCAGCCGCAGCCGTTCAGAGTGTAGGTGCTCAACTGGCAAAAATGATTGAAGTCCAGGAAATACACTATATTTCAGGAGAAGACAGCTATCTCATAAAAATCCGAACGAAGGATACCAGGAGTCTGGGTTGTCTCCTTTGTGAAAAAATACAATCAATCCCCGGTGTCATTTCAACGAAAACATCGACAGTTCTGTCAACGGTGAAAGAAACCAGCCGAATACCCTTAAAACCACTTTCATAGAGAGTACTATCATGCCAATATCCGAATCTTTCAAGAACAGACTTTTTCCTGTACTTGATAAAATAACCAGCCACTTTCAAACTCCCTTTCATATTTATGACGAGGCTGGTATCAGGGAGACCGGCAACCGGCTGCAGAATGCATTTTCCGGTATCGGCTCATTCAAGGAATATTACGCAGTCAAGGCATTGCCCAATCCCGAAATTCTAAAAATAATGCAATCCATAGGTTTCGGATTTGACTGCAGCTCAATTACCGAGTTACAGCTCTGCCGCTCTCTGGGTGCCCGAAACGAAGAAATCATCTTCACCTCCAACAACACCAGCCATGAAGATTTCATGGAAGCGGCAAAGGATGGTGGATGTATTCTCAACCTTGATGATATAAACCTGATAGACAAGGTGCCCGAGATGCCGGAGCTCATCTGCTTTCGTTATAACCCCGGAGCAAGACGCACTGGCAACGATATAATAGGCAACCCCGTTGAGGCCAAATATGGCGTCAGTCATGAACAGATCATTGAAGCCTATCGCAGGGCAAAAAAGAGAGGGGCGAACCGCTTTGGTATACATACCATGGTCGCATCAAACGAGCTGAACTATACCTATATGGTCCAGACTGCGCAGATGCTGCTGGATTTAATCACCGAAATCAATGCCCAGCTCGAGATTGAATTTGAATTCATCAACATCGGTGGCGGACTTGGCATTCCCTACCAGCCTGACATTCATGGCCTTAACCTTGAACAGATGGGCAGGGAAGTCACTGAACTCTTTCATAACTTCAAAAAACTGAATGGTTATGTTCCGGCCCTCTTCATGGAAAGCGGTCGATTTATGACCGGCCCCCATGGTGCACTGATCACTACTGTGATAAACCGTAAAGAGATATACCGGACATATATTGGAGTTGACGCCTCCATGAGTGCACTTATGAGACCGGCTCTTTACGGCGCATACCATCATATAGACGTCCTGCAGAAGAGACCATCTGATACCACTGAGACTGTGGACATAACGGGATCTCTTTGTGAAAACAATGACAAATTTGCCATTCAGCGGAACCTGCCATTCATGAAAGAGGACGATATTCTGGTCATTCACGATACCGGCGCCCACGGCCATTCCATGGGCTTTAACTATAACGGAAATCTGCGGCCAAAGGAACTGCTGCTCACAGAGGATAACAGAGCAGAGATGATCCGAAGAGAAGAGCGGCCGGAAGATTATTTTGCCACCCTCCAGTATGAGCAAAACAGTCTCTCCCTCTGATTGTGACTCACTCAAAAAAGAGAGAAAATAATGAACATAGACATCGACAGTTTTCTGGAGACAGTGGCATCCGAGGTGAAGGATAAAGATGTACCGGTAGTGGATCTCATTGCAGTTCAGACCAGAGACCCATTTAAAGTACTTGTGGCGACTATCCTCTCCGCCCGGACAAAGGATGAGACTACTGCCAGGGCCTCAAAAAAACTCTTTAAACGTGCACCTGACAGAAAAGCTCTTCGTCTTTTGACAGAAGATCAGATTGCAAAATTAATCTATCCGGTAGGATTTTATAAAAATAAAGCGGCTTACCTTACAAAACTCCCTGCTGCCCTGGAGCAGTTTGGAGAAGAGGTTCCGGATACCATTGAGGAGCTTATCACCCTGCCGGGCGTCGGCAGGAAAACAGCCAATCTTGTGGTGAGTGTTGCCTTCGGGAAACCCGCCATATGTGTCGACACCCATGTTCACAGAATATTAAACATCTGGAACTATGTAGAGACAGACACCCCACTTAAGACAGAAATGGCCCTGAGGGAAAAACTGCCGGAGAGACACTGGATAGCAATCAATTCACTGCTTGTTGCCTTCGGACAATCTATCTGCCGACCTGTCAGCCCCCACTGCGATATCTGCAATCTTGCAGACAAATGCCCCCGGAACGGTGTCAAACCAAGAAAAATCCCCGGCAGCAAAAGAAACATCGATCAGCCCCTCAGGTTCATCTCATGGAACGTTAACGGTATTCGGGCTCTGGAGAAAAAAGGGTTTAGAGATATAGTGGTGGATCTGGATCCTGATATTATAGGTATTCAGGAGACCAAGGCTCAACCCGATCAGCTGTCGGAGGAATTAAAAAATATTCCGGGATACACCTCCTACTGGCACAGTGCAAAGAAAAAAGGCTATTCTGGAGTAGCCTTTTATACCAGGCTGAAACCTGTCGCCATCCATACGGGCCTCGGCAATGAGGAATTTGACAGTGAGGGTCGTGTTCTCACCCTGGAATTTAAAACCTATTATCTCATTAATATCTATTTCCCCAACAGCGGAGATAAACTCAAGCGACTGGACTTCAAACTCCGTTTTAATGATACTCTTCTGGCCTTTGCCCTAAAACTTGGTGAAAAAAAAGATGTCATCCTCTGCGGAGACTTCAATGTCGCCCATAAGGAAATTGATCTTAAAAACCCGAAAAACAATATAAAACATGCTGGTTTTACACCAGAGGAAAGGCATTGGATGGATAGCTTCATCGAGGCCGGTTTCACAGATACATTCCGTATTTACAACCAGGAACCGGAACAGTATTCATGGTGGAGTTACCGCTTTAATGCGCGGGCGAAAAATATCGGCTGGCGTATTGACTATTTTTGCGTTGATGAGTCGGCAAGAAAAAAAGTGGCTGATGCTGCCATTCTGCAGGAGGTTACAGGCTCAGATCACTGCCCTGTTCAGCTGGAATATCTGCCTCGATAATGGCCTCCAGAAGAGCAGGGCGATGTTTTTGAATATATTCAAGTAGTTTTCTCGGCCCCGCAGGCAAACCGAAACGCTCAAGTTCGTCCCGGCTGACCCAACGATAATCCTCAGCCCCATTGAGAGTCGGTTCAACATCATCTCCCTTTAAAGTACAGTGAAAGCAGTGAAGAGTGCTCCTATAGCGGGTGTAGTGGTGGGTTACTGTTGTAATCGGATCGACGACATCGACTTTCAATCCGGTACAGTTTAATATTTTTTTTGCAACCGTCTCCGATCCTTCCCCTTCATCCAGCTTCCCCCCGGGAAATTCCCACAACCCGCCCCAGAGATCACTCTCTCTTCTCTGTAGAAGGAGAAAACGTCCCCTGTGAAGAATAATTCCTGCCACCCTGTGAACAGTTGTGATTCTCTTTGCTTTAACTGTAACCGGCCGCTCGCCAACGGTACCCCGCTTAAAGGCGAGGCAGAATCCTGAGAGAATGCATGAATTGCACTTTGGCAGCCGGGGAGTGCAGACAAGACCGCCAAGCTCCATTAACGCCTGATTATAGAGACGCGCCCTCCCTTTCGGCAGCAGTTCATCCGCTTTTTTTATTATCTGATCTCTGGCTTTCTTCTCCTTGACCGGGCCGTCAATATCAAAAAGCCGGGCGTATACACGAATCACGTTTGCATCAATCACGGCGATATCGTGGTTACCGGCGACGCTGGCAATTGCTGCAGCGGTATAGGGACCGATACCCGGCAACTGAATCAGCCGATCATAATCAGAGGGAACCTCGCCATCAAAATCGGCAACAATCACTTTTGCTGCTCTGTGTAAATTCCTGGCCCTGGAGTAGTAACCAAGGCCCTCCCAGTATTTCAGAATTTCCTGCTGCCCGGCACTTGCTACAACCGCAACGTCGGGAAAACGGACAACCCAGCGATTAAAATAACAGACCCCACGCGCCATCTGGGTCTGCTGCAGCATAATCTCAGAAATCCAGACATGATATGGGTCATATGTACGCCGCCAGGGAAGATCACGCCGGTTTTTTTTAAACCAGTTGATCAACAGTCCCTGCAGTGATTCAGGTGAAAGTTCTCTTTTTTTCAGCTCTGAAAAGGTCAAGCAATTACATCTTTTCGAAAAGCTCAAGGGTTCTTTCCCGACTCATCAGCTTCTCCCAGTCCGGGCCGAGACAGTTTTCCCATAGGGGGACAAGTCCAAGTGCAGTGGTGACCATAAGCCCAAATGCCTCATCATCCAGCCCTGCCGTAACATTCCTCGGCAGGTTGATGTTATGTTTTTCCATCATCCGACGAAATTCCTGCACCCCTTCAGGGTAAAACTCATCGAGATAATCAAAGGCTATGCAGCAGCCGATTCCATGATGAATACCGAGTACATAGGAGAGACCATAAGAAAGTGCATGGCAGGCACCAACCTGTGAATAGGCTATACTCATGCCGCCGAAATAGGATGCCATCATCAATTTGTCACCTCTGTCCGGGTGATCATCGAGAAAAACCTGACGGCAGAGATCGAGAGATTTTTCACCATACGCCCTGCTGAACTCATTGATAAAAGTTCCCCGCAGGGACTCCACGTCATGAATATAACAGTCCATTCCTGTATAAAACCATTGATCTTTCGGCACATCAGCCAACAGTTCAGAATCAAGCAGTATCTGGTGAAAGAGTGTGTAGTCAGAGTTAATACCCAGTTTTTTTACAGGTCCGGTCAGTATGGCTGTTCGGGAAATCTCGGCACCGGTACCGGCAAGGGTCGGCACCGCAACATGGTAGATCGAGGGGTTCTGAATGAGATCCCAACCCTGGTAATCCGCTGATGAACCGGGGTTGTTAAGCATAAGTGAAACGGCCTTGGCAATATCCATTGTACTGCCACCGCCAATACCGACAATACCGTCAGGAACAATTTTGCTGTACCTGTTGATCTGCTCCACCAGCTGATCGATATAGACCGTTTTAGGCTCGTCATCCACATTTACCCTTAAAAGCAGATCGTTGCCTTCCAGAGGCAGCCTTTCCTCCAGCAGTTTCCCCTTAAATACATCATCAATAACAAAGACAAAGTATGAACCTTCAGTGACCCGCCTGGGGGCAATAATATCCCCAAGCTGCCCAAACGATCCTCTACCAAAAACGATATTAGGTACAATACTGAAATTCCTATACATATGCTATTCCATTAGTGCCTTACTCCAGAACTTTTATCAGAAAAAACAGATAAACGTAGATTCCGAGAAACTGGAAAAGGTTGTTTAAGTAAACGCAGACTCCGAGTAATCGAGGGAGATCATTTAAAATTATATGGCTAAATATACTTCCATGGTGCTAAATTATCGCAGGATTGAACGTCCCCGACCAATGCCGTAATAAGCAAGCCCCATTGTCTCAACCCTGACAGGATCATAAAGATTTCGCCCATCAAATATCACCTTATCCCGTAACTCGTTCTTGAGCTGCTCAAAATCCGGTACCCGAAAACTTTTCCATTCAGTAACTATAACCAGCCCATCAGCCCCATGCAGGGCCCCCTCTTTAGTCCCCATTAAGGTGAAATCATCTCTTGAACCATAGATCCTCTGGGCCTCCTCCATTGCTTCAGGGTCATATGCCTGAACCCTGGCCCCTGCTGCCCATAAAGCCTCAAGGAGTACCCGGCTTGAGGCTTCACGCATATCGTCTGTATTCGGTTTGAAAGACAGCCCCCAGACTGCGAAGGTCTTTCCGGAAACTCCCTCCTGATAAAAAGAAGAGATATGGCTGAACAGCTTCTCCTTCTGCTTGTAGTTTACACTCTCCACAGCCTTAAGGATCTTTGCCTCAAACCCGACTTCACTTGCGGATCTTTCAAGGGCCTGCACATCTTTTGGAAAACAGGAACCCCCATATCCGCACCCCGGATAGATAAACTGGTAACCGATTCGGGAATCAGAACCAATGCCCCGGCGAACCTGTTCGATATCCACCCCCAGCCTTTCAGCCAGGTTAGACATCTCATTCATAAAAGATATCTTGGTGGCAAGAAGACAGTTGGCGGCGTATTTGGTAAATTCAGCACTGCGCACATCCATTACCATAATTTTGTCATAACTGCGACTGAACGGTTCATACAGTTCCCGCATTTTTTCCTCAACACCGGCGCTGTCAGTCCCGACTATTATCCTCTCCGGGCGCATACAGTCTTCAAGAGCTGAACCTTCTTTTAAAAACTCAGGGTTGGAAACAACTGAAAAAGGAACATCAAGATCCCTTTTTTCAAGGACTTCACTCATGTGGACTCGTATTTTATCAGCGGTACCCACGGGAACAGTCGA
>JAFDME010000091.1 GCA_019306075.1 Deltaproteobacteria bacterium
GGACCAGGTGAGATCATACTTACTAGTCAGATCAGGGGAAAATGAGCTGGCGGCACTGTCCAGTGAGATGGAAATATCCTCGCCCGGCCTGTATCCTGCCTGTTCTATGGCCTGGATGATAATATCCATAACGGCTTCATTGCTGGCGAGATTTGGTGCAAAGCCACCTTCATCTCCTACACTTGTTGCCAGGCCGCGTTCTTTCAGGATTGATTTCAAGGTATGAAAGGTTTCTGCGATATACCGCAGTCCCTCTCTGAATGTCGGGGCACCAATGGGAACCGCCATAAACTCCTGAAAATCGACGCTGTTATCCGCGTGTTCCCCACCATTTATGATATTCATGGCGGGAACCGGAATTCGTCGTACGCCGCTGCCGCCAAGATAGCGGTAGAGGGGGAGACCGGTCGAAAGAGCCGCTGCCCGGGCAACAGCCATGGAAACACCGAGAATTGCATTTGCCCCGAGATTGGATTTGTTTTCAGTGCCGTCCAGCTCAATCATCCTGAAGTCGATGGCGGCCTGATCATCCACAACCATCCCGACGATTTCCGGCGCAATGGCCATGTTTACATTCTCAACCGCCTGCAGAACTCCTTTGCCACCGTAACGGTTCCTGTCCCCGTCCCGAAGCTCAATAGCTTCGTTTTCTCCGGTGCTGGCTCCCGAAGGGACTGAAGCTGAGGACGAGGTGCCGTCGCTCAGTTCCACAAATACTCTTACTGTTGGATTGCCCCGGGAATCGAGAATTTCCATTGCCCGGATGGTTGTGATTGAACAAGTCATTTCTATGCCTGTGGTAAAATTTTACAGTTGCCTCGGTTTTTAGCAAAAATAATAATTTTGCAAAGCACTCCTCTGTATCAACGGAAATTATCCGTCACTTCGCAGGACTACAAAATAAACATTGAATCAGTCAGGTCAAATAATATAGACCAGATCTTTTTTCCGGGTATACAATTTATACGATACCATCTATTTAACTTTTTCATTAAAATAGAAATCTGATGATGCCGGAAAAGATTTTTTCTTGTATCTTCAGAATTAAGTTGACTGTGGTTTCTTTGGAAATTGCCCGTAAATGGTCGTTTCGAACCCTGTTCCAATACGTTCCAGCTGTTGTGGAAGGATGTTTTGTTTTAGCGGGGGAATATTGAAACCGGCAGTTGAAAAAACAATCTATCGGGAGGATTTTATGAAGAAAACAAGTATGTTGTTTGCATTTGTCGCCATATTTTTTCTGTTGACATCCACTGTCTATGCAGAAAAAACGCTGAGGATCAGTTTACAGTTGCCGATTAAGCACCACCTGGGGCAGAATTTACTTAATTTCCAAAAGGAAGTGGAAAAGGAAAGTAACGGCTCACTGAAAATTGAAATATATCCATCAGCTCAGCTCTACAAAGATAAAGAGGTTCCCCAGGCTGTAGCTTCCGGTTCTATTGAAATGGGTGTCGCTTCTCTGACCCGTTTTGCCGGAACTATTCCGGCTGTGGATATTTTTTATGTCCCCTTCATGTTTGACAGTCCGGAAAAAGTCGTCAAAGCAACTGCACCCGGAAGTACCATACGGAAGGCACTTGACGAGGCAATACTTGGTACGGGAACCAGGGTCCTCTGGTGGCAGGCATATGGAAGTGCAATACTTCTAACCAAAAAAGATATTATTAAAACTCCTGCAGATATGAAGGGAAAGAAAGTGCGGGTTTTCGGTAAGACACTTGGCGATACTGTTAAAGCTGTGGGAGGAGCGCCAACTATGATGTCCGGTTCCAAGCAGTTTCTGGCTTACCAGAGAGGTACTGTCGATGCGGGTATGACCGGTATTACAGCTGTGAAGTCGAGAAAACTTTTTGAAGTCATGGATTATATGACCCTGACATACAATGCGGATATCGAATTTATCGTCATTATCAGTGAGAAGGTCTGGCAGGGACTCAGTGATAAGGAACGTTCCATTATAAGCAAAGCCGGGTTGAGGGTTGAAAAAGAGCTCCGTGAAAAAATGGGCAAAATAGAGCAGGAGACTCTGGCATGGTCACGGGACAAGATAAAAGTGGTGGATTTGACTGACGCTGAGCGTAATGAATGGCGTGAGGCTACAAAGTCTGTGGTTAACAGCTATATGGAAAGGGCCGGTGAGTTAGGTAAAAAACTCGTTGCTGAGGCAAATAAACTGTAAAAATGATGTGAATACTACTGAACCTCAGCTTCAATACTTAGCAGCTCCCCGGAACCGCAGTGTTACAACAGGATACCGGCAAACGTCCACGCTCGTGCCTCGCTGCGGGATTGTTTGCCAATACCCTGCTGTAACCCTTGCTGCCAGCTAAATCAGAAGAAGGGTACTTGCCGGTAGCTGAAGTTCAGTGGTAATCGAGGAAAGTAGTAATACCTAATTTATCCGGGGTGATCCGGATTATTGCAGTGGTGGTCAGGTGATACGTGTAATTGATAAAATAACAAAGGTGGCCGCAGGTGTCGCAGCCTGGATGATTTTTTCCATCGGTGTCATGGTTACTTATGAAGTGGTGATGCGAAAGGTTTTTAATTCACCCACTATCTGGGTCGATGAAACGGCCAGGTTTTTTCAAGTGTGGGCTGTATATCTGGCAAGTGCGCATATCTTGAAACGAAGAAGTTTGATTACGGTGGAACTTTTCACAGGTTCTCTTTCCAAAGGTACCCTCAGAATGCTTGAACTTATGTCACTTTTTATAATTGCCTTTTTTTCTTTTGTGGCGTTGTATTATGGTGCGGGTGTGGTTCTCGAGTCCATTGAACTTGGCAGAAAAACATCGACCATGCTTGGAGTTCCCAAATACTTAACAGAAAGTGCTATCCCCGTCGGCTTTGGGTTACTTTTTATCCAGGCTGTTGTTGAATTTTTTAAGCTTGTCCGTGGCGATGACGTTGCTGCACCGGCAGGTCATCAGGTATAGCAGGGGGCTTTCGGTATGGTTACATTTCTTATTCTTGTCTCTCTTATTCTTCTCCTGCTTCTCCGCGTGCCGGTTGCTTTCTCTCTTGGTGGACTGGGTCTCTTTCTCCTGATACTGAAGGGGTTTACCCTGACCATGGTTCCCCTGTCACTTTTCAGCGCTCTGGACAGCTTTATACTTCTGGCGGTACCGCTGTTTCTTTTGATGTCAAATATTCTGCTGAAGGGTGATATCGGCAGGGACCTGTTCAGGGCTGTGCAGAGCTGGGTGGGGCATTGGCCCGGCGGTCTCGGGGTGGCAACTATCATCAGTTGTGCAATATTTGCTGCGATTTCAGGATCTTCTATTGCAACTGCTGCAACAATCGGCACAGTTGCAATTTCTGAAATGACAAATCGGGGTTATGACCGGCCTTTTGTCCTGGGACTGATGGCTGCCGGTGGTACTCTGGGTATACTGATTCCGCCTTCAATTCCCATGATTGTCTATGGTGTGATAACTGAAGAGTCGATTGTCAGTCTTTTCCTCGCCGGCATAGGTCCCGGTATTTTCCTCGCATTCTGCTTTATCGGTTTCTGTTTTCTCTATGCCCGGTTCGGCAAAGGATATGAACCGATAAAGAAAGCCTCATGGAAAGAGCGGTGGGATGCAACAGTGCTTGCCATTCCCACCGTTTGTCTTGCTGCGATTGTTATTGGGGGAATTTATGCCGGATGGTTTACCCCCACAGAATCTGCCGCTATCGGATTTGCGGTGGCTCTGATTATCGTTTTTGCCATGGGGCGGATGACCTGGGAAAAAGTAAAAGAAGCCGTTAATGATTCCATGAAGACGACGGTAACGATTTTTCTCATTATTGCCGGGGCTAAGCTGTTTGGCAAGGCGATTACCCTCTATCGTATACCTCAGGAGATCTCCGAAGTAATCACCGCAAATATATCAGGACCTGGTGCGTTTCTTGTTATTGTCTGTCTGGTTCTGCTGATCATGGGGTTCTTTCTGGAATCACTCTCCATGCTCCTGATTATGATGCCTGTGCTCTATCCGTCACTCTCGGGGCTTGGCATTGATCCTATCTGGTTTGGAGTGCTGTTTGTGGTAATGATTGAGTGTGCGCTGATCACACCGCCGGTGGGGCTCAATC
This sequence comes from Deltaproteobacteria bacterium, assembly GCA_019306075.1. Lineage (GTDB taxonomy): Bacteria > Desulfobacterota > Desulfobulbia > Desulfobulbales > Desulfocapsaceae > Desulfomarina. The sequence goes on from JAFDME010000091.1 coordinate 4,087, forward strand.
TTTTTGTTATTCAGGCGGTGGCTGAATCCCCGCTTTCTGAGGTGATCAGGGGGGTCTGGCCTTTTATTTTAATTATGCTGGGTACGGTTCTGCTTCTCTGGTTCTGGCCGGATCTGGCACTTTTTATCCCTTATAAGCTGTAGGTCACCTTGATTTTGAACAAAAATGCTAATTTTGCAAGGTACCCCGTAAGGGTAGCCATAGGAATTAATTTACAGATATGTCCACACAAACTCAAAAACTTCGGCAATTACTGAGCCGGGATCACTGCCACATTATGCCATGCTGTTACGATGGGTTGTCTGCAAAAATGGTCGAGCAGGCTGGGTTTCCTTTCACCTTTATGTCTGGTTTCTCAGTCTCCGCAGCTCGCCTTGGTCTGCCGGACACGGGGTTAATATCATACGGTGAAATGATTGATCAGGGACGGAATATCTGTGGTGCTGTTTCAATCCCCGTGCTGGGCGATGGGGATACAGGGTACGGTAATGCACTGAATGTCCGTCGCACTGTTGACGGTTACATCCGTGCCGGGTTTGCTGCTGTGATGATAGAAGATCAACTCTCACCAAAACGATGTGGACATACCCGGGGTAAACTGGTTGTTTCCCGGGCTGAGGCTTGTGAACGGATTAAGGCGGCAGTTGATGCTCGAGAAGAGGGGCAGCAGGATATCCTTATTATTGGGCGTACCGACGCCCGGACAAATCATGGCCTTGATGAGGCCATGGAGCGGGTCAGGGCATTCTCGGAGCTGGGCGCTGACATACTGTTTGTGGAGGCTCCTGAAAGTAGTGGGGAGATGGAAACAATCTGCCGGGAGGTGGATGGAGTCCATATGGCAAACATAATCCACGGCGGAAAAACCCCGGCACTGTCACCTTCGGAACTCCACTCCATCGGTTTTAAAATTGCGGCCTACCCGCTGGTCCTGATTTCTGCAGTGATGCAGGCAATGACGACCGCCCTGGAAGATCTACAACGCGGCAAATCCCCCCAGGGTCTGATGCCCTTTGAAGATGTGCGGCGGATCGTCGGATTTGATGACTATTATGATACTGAAAAAAGGTATCAGAGATCACGTCGATAACGTCCGGTAAATTTTATTTCTCTTTTTCAATAAGCCCCTTGACAAACCAGCGCTGCATTGACAAAACAATCAGAACCGGCGGCAGCATAACCATCATTGCGGCTCCCAGGGCAACATTCCATTCCGGTAGATCGTCAGCCTGGGGGATCAGGTTCTGGAGGCCGATTACTGCCGTAGTCATATCGGGGTCGGTGGTGATGAGCAGCGGCCAGAGGTATTGGTTATATCCGTAAACAAACTCAATGACAATCAGGGCCGCAATGTTGGTTTTTGAGAGGGGGAAGAGTATCTTGCGGAAAAAAGTCATGGGGCTTGCCCCGTCCATTTTTGCCGCCTCGCAGAGTTCTTCCGGAACTGTCAGGAAAAACTGTCTGAAAAGAAAGGTGCATGTTGCCGATGCTATAAGGGGCAGTGTCAGGCCGGTGTAGCTGTCAAGCAGAGACCAGTTGAGACTTACCTCTATATCATGACCTGCAAACCAGGAAACGAAACCATTCATGTGCAGCATATCCCATACCCCCTGCAGGGGCCCGAGGACATTGGCGGCCATTTCATAGGTTGGCAGGATACGTACCTCAACCGGCAGCATTAATGTGCAGAAAACAGAGGCAAAAGCCACTACCCGTAATCGGTAATCAAAGTATACGATAGAGAAAGCGCCAATCATGGAGATGACAATTTTGCCGACGGTAATACCTGTTGCCATTACAATGGAGTTGAAAATCTGGTTTCCCAGGTTGCCTCTTGTCCATGCTTCCTTCATATTGACCAGGAACTGGTCTCCGGGGATAAGGGGCATGGGAACTTTGGAAACCTCTTCCAGGGAAAGTGTTGCCGCTATGAGGCTGTAGATTATTGGAAATCCAACAATAAGAATTCCTATTATGAGGAAAACGTAGGTGAAGATATCCAATATGGGCGTCTTTTCAATCATTGGGTTTATCCGGTGTATTGAACTTTCTTTTCAACATATCTGAATTGTAAAAAAGTTATCAGGATTATCAAAGACATAAGTACAACAGATTGGGCGGCAGAAGAGCCCAGATTTAAACCCACAAAGCCATCCTGATAAACTTTATAGACGAGTATATTGGTTGATCCTCCCGGTCCCCCTTGAGTAACTGTGTGAATCACGCCGAATGTTTCAAAAAAGGAGTAGATAATATTCATTACGGACAAAAAGAAAAATGTTGGAGTGAGGAGGGGGAATGTTATCGCCCAGAATCTCTTGAATGAACTTGCTCCGTCAATTGCGGCGGCCTCAATAAGAGATTTCGGGATTGCCTGCAGCCCTGCCATGAAAAAGACAAAATTGTAGCTTATCTGTTTCCATGAGCTGGCCATGGTAATCATGATCATTGCATCTCTGCCGTAGAGAACCGGGTTCCATTCTACCCCAAGCCATTTGTCGATAGCCAGGGCAACAATGCCGTAGGAGGGGTGGAGGAGAAAAAGCCAGAGAATGCCGGAAATGGCCGGTGCCACGGCGTATGGCCAGATGAGCAGGGTTCTGACCAGGGCGGTCGCCCTGAGAGCCCGATTGGCCATGGTGGCGATAAACAGACCCAGGGTAATAGATACAGTCGCCACGGCAATGCTGAAGGTGACTGTGATCATAATTGACTTCAAATAAAGAGGGTCTGTGAACAGTTCAATGTAGTTATAGAACCAGACAAATTTGCTGCTTTGGCCAAATGGATCGCTCAGAAAAAAAGATTGACGCAGCCCCTGGACTGCCGGCCAGTAAAAAAAAGTCAGGGTTATAAGGATCTGCGGAAGAATAAGCAGATATGGAAGATACCCAGACTTGAATGTTGACTTTTTAATCATACTGTGAATATTTCGTGGAGGCTTCTCCTCAGGGGGGAAGCCTCCACGAAATCTGTCCTATTTGTACGTTTTCTCAAAGGTTCTCAGCTGTACATTGCCTCTTTTAACAGCGCTGTCAAGAGCCTCCTGGGGAGATTTCTTGCCATTCCATACAAGTTCAAGCTCTTCGTTGATAATGTTTCTGATCTGAACAAAGTAGCCCAGTCGTAATCCACGTGATATTTTTGTGGGCACCGCTCTGTTGAGCTGGTCAATACCGACAGCCTGCAGCGGATTTTCTTTAAAATATCCCTTGGATTTAAGGTCATTATAGGCATTCATGGTAATGGGGAAATATCCGGTCTCTTTATGCCAGTAGCTTTGCATTTCATTGGAGGAAAGAAATTTGAGGAATGCTGCAACACCTTTGTATTCCTTGTCACTATGTCCCTTGAGGACCCAGAGTGATGCTCCACCGATTATACTGTTCTGGGGCTTTTTCATAGATGCCTCAACAGGTAGAGGCGCAGCATCCCATTTGAAATCATGTACAGCTTTTTTCAATTTAGCAATACCACTGACCGAGTCCATGTAGACAGCAGCATTTTGAGCGATAAACTCAGCCTTTGGTCCCTGGTATTTCTGTCCGCCATACATAAACCGTTTGTCTTTTGTCCACTCTTTCAGTCTTTCGATATGGTGGACTACTGTAGGATTATTAATCATCAGTTTACAGTCCAGCCCTTCATATCCATTTGCCTTGCTTGCAAAGGCAACATTATGAATAGCGCTGTAGTTTTCAATCTGTGTCCAGGATTGCCATGCAGTTACCATTCCCGCGGGAGCAATGCCGGAATCGACGAGTTTTTTGGTTATCTCGCCCAGCTTATCCCAGGTTATAGGCTCGGTTTTTGAAAGGGGCTTGATACCCGCTTTTTCAAACATGGAGACGTTGTAGTACATGATGGGAGTTGAGGAGTTAAACGGCATGGACATAAGGTTGCCGTCGGCATCCATGTAGTAGGAGAGTACCGCCTGGAGATAGTTGGACCAGTCAATGTCGAATCCGGCTTTTGCCATCAGTTCGTGGACGGGATAAATAGCTCCGGACTGCATCATGGTCTGGGTGCCCACCTCAAAAACCTGCAGGATATGGGGCTGCTTTTTGGCCCTGAAAGCTGCAACTCCGGCATTCATCACCTCGTCGTAGTTACCTTTGTTGGTTCCCACCACCACATATTCAGACTGTGATTCGTTGAATTTTTTGATCATTGTATCAACTACTTTGCCCCTGGCGCTTCTCATGGCATGCCACCAGTTAATGGTGACAGGCTTTGCGCACACCGCTGCGGGCAGCGCAAGGCATAAGCCGACGACAATGACAACCATCTGCTTTAATTTCATGATACTCCTCCTCAATTAAATTAATGAAGCAACCACTGTTTCAACCCACCGATCGGGGAGGGCTGTCTGTCTCTTTATACTGTGACACTCAATGAAGCAATAATCAAAAAGCAAAAATAAAATCATTCCTCTCCACTTTGCAATAGTAGGTAATCAATTGAGAGTCAAGGGATTATTTCGTTGAAAAAAGAGTTGTGCAAACTCTTCATTTGTTGTTCTTTGAACGCAGTAGTTTTTTGACAAAATGAGATGGTTGAAAAAAGGCGAACGGACAATGGCTGAACTGAAATTTGAGAACGTTGTAAAAAAATATGGCAAGCTTGAAGTGGTTCATGGAGTCAACCTGGATGTGAAGGATAAAGAGTTCCTTGTTCTGGTCGGTCCGTCAGGATGCGGTAAATCAACCCTTCTCCGTATGATTGCCGGGCTTGAGGAGATATCTTCCGGTACTATATCAATTGGCGGCAGAGTGGTTAATGATGATGCTCCCAAGGATCGCGGTTTGGCTATGGTGTTTCAGAATTACGCTCTTTATCCCCATATGGATGTTTATGAGAATATGGCCTTTGGCCTTAAACAGAGCAAAACTCCCAAAGATGAGATTCGGCAGAGGGTTGAGGAGGTTTCTGAAATACTTGGTCTCAGGGAACTGCTCCGTAGAAAACCCCATGAGTTGTCCGGCGGGCAGCGTCAGCGTGTGGCTATGGGGCGCGCAATGGTGAGAAAACCTTCCATATTCCTCTTTGATGAACCACTGTCAAATCTTGATGCCAAACTGCGTATTCAGATGAGGGCTGAAATCAAAATGCTTCACCAGAGAGTCAATTCCACCATGGTATATGTAACCCATGATCAGGTGGAAGCCATGACGCTGGCGGATAGGATTGTGGTTCTTAAAGATGGCTATATTGAGCAGGTGGGAACTCCCCTGGAGTTATTTTTAGAACCAGTCAATATTTTTGTTGCAGGCTTTATCGGAACTCCTCCCATGAATCTTGTTGAAGGCCGAATCAAAAGTGATGATCATGGTGATTTTCTCACCTTTGCTTCTCATCTGAAAATCCCGGTTCCTCCTCGATCAGATGCAACGCTTGAAGATGGTCAGAAAGTGGTAATGGGAATACGAACAGAGGAAATCACCATTGCCGATGAAAACAGCAGCGGCAGATCCGACTGGATCTTTCCGGGAACTGTAAAAGTTGTTGAGCCCCTGGGCAATGAAAATCATTTCCATGTGGAGATGGATGGGGTTAGTTTTGTTGCAAGATGTGAAGGGCGTAGAATTATTAAGACAGGGCAGGAAATTGATCTTTTCTTTAATCTTGAGCAACTGCATATCTTTGATTCCAAAACGACAAAAGTTATTTATCAGGGGGCATAGACATCTGTCACTCTGTGCCTGTCTGCCTTTCTCAGCCCGAAACTCCCGTCTAATCCAGTGAAATTATGAAAAGCCCTTCCACGAAAGGCAGAATCGAGCTGCAGATCTCTGAGCAGGTGGCCCGGTTGACAATTGTCCGGCCGGCAAAACGAAATTCGTTTGATGACCGTTTGATCGATCTTTTTGTTGAGGTTGTAGAGAGTCTGGTCAATGAAGATATTCGTGCGGTGGTTCTTACCGGTTCTGGCAGGGACAGCTTTTGTGCCGGATATGATATCAGCTGTATTGATCCGGACCAGTCCCTTGACGAGCCGCTGCCGGATGTTCGGTTTGAGCGGATAATTGACGCACTCAAACAGATTCCTGTACCGGTAATTGCGGTGCTTAACGGAGATGCCTACGGTGGCGGGCTGGATCTGGCGCTGTCCTGTGACTTCAGGGTGGCCCGCAGGGGCATCCGCGTGGCAATGACACCATGCCGTCTCGGGCTGGTGTACAGCGCCTCCGGTATTTCAAGATTTGTCGTCAGGCTCGGCCCACAGGTGACCAGGAGGTTGTTTCTCACGGCTCTGCCATTTACCGACGAACAGCTGCTATCTTATGGGATCGTTGATGAACTTGTTGAGGAAGCAGAATTGACTGCCTGTGCTTTACGGCTGGTGAAAGCGGTTGCCGCCAATGCTCCTTCGGCTGTTTCGGGTACAAAATATACTATCGATCAGGTTGAAAATGGTCTGGCGGCAAAACCTGACGTGAAAAGGCAGCTGGAATTTCATCGATATAGAGCGTTCTCTTCACCTGAACTGAGGCATCGTCTGGACACATTTAAAAAAAAATAGCACCTCCCGGTCAATAAAAAACTATCGATTTCTTGATTCAGGACGATATTTAATTGTATAATTGTATTGTTATAGTGATTAACTGTCTGACTTGGATTTCTTTCAGGATCTCCGGGTCGAACGTTTTCTGTTCGAACTGCGAAAATTTTAAAGAACGGTTATATGCCTGAAAAGACGGTACAGCAAAAGCACTTTCATTGGTTCGGACAGATGATAACAATCTTGTAATCAGATCGAACTGGGTATCACGATACCACGCAGAAATTAATTTAAGTGGAAAATTGCTTTGGATTCGCGATGTGGGAAGTACTAACGGTACCTATGTAAATCATCAGCGGATAACGGAGGCGCAGGAACTTAAAGAATTTGACACAGTCAACCTGGGTCGAACAGAGTTGAAGGTAAAGCGAAATGACTCTGTTGAAGTTGATTTATCCTCTACAAAAACGCAAATGCTGGACATGACGAAAGAACTGGAAATTACCAGTATGGCATTTCGTCTGGAGCCTGAATTGCGGTCCCTTCTTAAACATCGTTCTGTCATTCCTCATTATCAGTCAATTATTGATATCACCACTTCAGAAATTGTCGGCTACGAAGTTCTTGGAAGAATCCCCGAGGAAAGCAGCTTACCGAAAAATCCTGCTGAACTCTTTAAAATTGCTTCGTATCTTAATCTGTCAACTGAACTCAGTGATCTTTTCCGGCTGGAGGGTGCCAGTATCTGGCCGACTATGACAGGCTCTCCTTTACTTTTTTTAAACACTCACCCTTCCGAAATATCCCGGATTGATGAACTGGAAAAATCTCTCATAAATCTTCGTGAAACGGTGCCTGAGGCATCAATAGTTATTGAAGTTCATGAAAGAGCAGTTCCCAGTGTCGCCGAATTAAGACGACTCCGGCATATACTAACCGACCTTGAAATGAAACTGGCCTATGATGATTTTGGAGTTGGTCAGACACGACTGGTCGAACTGGCAAAAACACCTCCTGATTATCTTAAGTTTGATATTTCCATTATACGAAATATTCACCTGGCACCGAAGAGTCTGCATCAGATGGTTCTGACCTTTGTCAAAGCCTCCCATGACCTGGGTATTGCCACTCTGGCAGAAGGTGTCTCTCAAAAAGGGGAGCGTGATAAGTGCAGGGAAATCGGGTTTCAGTATGCTCAGGGCTTTCTTTTTTGCAGGCCGACTGCAGGCTGTAATCTTTAGTGCTCATCAACATTCGATTTCTATCAGTGCTACAGTAATATTGTCTTTTCCTCCTCCCTCCTTTGCCTGATCAATAAGGATTGACGACCGCACCTCGAGAGGAGCATTGAGAGAGAGTGTATCAGGCAGTTCCGTTTCCTCCACCATGTCTGTCAGACCGTCGGTACAGAGGAGAAAAAGATCACCTGGTAAAATTGAACCGTCAACCATATCCACTTTCAGTTCTTTCCTGCTTCCAACAACACGGGTTATAAGGTTTCTCATGGGATGTTTTTTTGCCTGTTGCGGTGAAATGAGGTTCCGGGTCAGCTGTTCCTGGACAATGGTGTGGTCCGTTGTCAACAGCTGCAGCCTGCCGTCTCTCATACGATAGGTTCTGCTATCACCAACATGGCCGAGTATAAACCTGCTGCCATGAATTACCAGCAGTTCTGCGGTACACCCCATACCTGAGTCAGATGGAATCTCTGCTGCACTGGAGAGAATCTTCCTGTTTGCACTATGAAAACAATCCCTTACCAGCTCCTGGATGGACCGGGCAGCGGGTATCAGTTCCTTTGACAGTTTCCTGTCTACAGTTTCCCGAAAGAGGGCACTGGCTTTTTCCCCCGCCGCTGCCCCTCCCATACCGTCGGCGACCAGGTAGTAACCATCCTTATCGTTAATCAGACAGGTATCTTCATTGTTTGATCGTATCAGTCCCGGATCTGTGCTGCACCAGGCAGTAGTTTTTCTAATAGTATTCACTTGCGGGAGTAAGTAGTGGTAATGGACATTCCCCCCCCTTCCCGGAGATTACTGTTAGTCTGAATGGTGTAAAAAAATCAGGAAAACAGGGAGTAAAGAACAAAAAGTAAAAAAATCCTTCACGTAATCGTATCATTTTGTGATATTAATTCAAGAAGGAAAAGAATATCACAGATCACAGGTTACAATGAAAAATCACGGTCGACAGGAGGGCAAGGGAACAGATGAGTGTGGTGGAATCACAAACATTTGGGGAAAAGTATGTCCTCTTTGAACGCATTGGAACCGGCGGAATGGCCGAAGTTTATAAAGGCAAACTGCTCGGCAAAGAGGGTTTTGAAAAACCTGTTGTTATAAAAAAGCTTCTGCAGCAGCATGCTTCCAATAAGGAGTTAACCCAGGTTTTTATTGGAGAGGCCAGGCTGGCAGCCCTTTTACAGCACGATAATATTGCTGCCACCTATGATTTTGGACAAATAGACGGAGACTACTTTCTGGCCCTGGAATATCTGCAGGGCAGGGATCTTTTTGAGGTTCTGCAGCGGGCAAAGGAGTACAGGGATCTTTTCACTGTCCAACATGCCCTGATGATAGCGTCAAAGATCTGTGAAGGGATGGAATATGCTCATAACCTAAAGGATCTTCAGCAGAATTCACTCAATATCGTTCACAGAGATCTCACCCCTCACAATATTTTTATTACTTATGAAGGGAGGGTGAAAATTATCGATTTTGGCATAGCCAAGGCAGAACTTGTCGATAATATGACAAAAGAAGGGGTGGTCAAAGGTAAGATATCCTATATGTCGCCGGAACAGCTCTCCGGGGGGCAAGTTGATTCACGATCCGATATTTTTTCAATAGGTATCCTGCTCTATGAGATGATCAGTCGGCAGCGCATGTACACCGGTGACACGGGCGAGCTTATAAGGAAGTGTATAACTGTCGATTATGACCATCTTGAAGAGAGTGTTCCAGGGCTGGATTCCGGCCTCTATAGAACAGTAGATAAGGCACTTGCCAGAGATATTGAAAAAAGATATCAAACCTGTGCAGAACTGCAGACGGATCTGGATGATCTTATTTACAGTCTTTATGAGAGGCCGGATCCAAAAATATTGAAGGAGACTGTTCGAAATCTTTTCAGCGGTGAGTTCGACCGCGAGAAGAGCGGCAGGAGGACATCCACCCTTATTGATGGAAGAACGCTCAATTCACACCACGGCGCGCAGCTGCTGAACGAGGGAGGTGATGATTTACTCCCGGAGTCGGAAAAAACAGTTGTCTACGATGATTGTGAACTGACTGGTCGTGAAAAGACGGAGATTTTCGATACTGTTCAGACCGTACCCCGGGGTACTGCACAGCGATATAAAGTTTTTTTCTCTTTGGCGATAATAAGCTCAATCATTTTCATACCAATTTTCACTCCCCCTCTCTTTAAAAAGAGCAGTCCCTCCGCGCCGTCACCTCTAACCGTACAGGAAGCGGTTAAATTGCCATCACCCCCGGCCACTGTGTCCCGTGAGGTGGTTCCCTTGTCTGCTGTTGAGAAACTCGCTCGCAGGGCAGAGGAGGCCATGCAGGCAGGAAGATTGCTTCAGCCTGCTGATGACAGTGTTTTCAAGTATTACAGTGATATTCTAGGTATTGATCCTGAAGATACTGCTGCCAGAGATGGTTTGCTGCAGATAAGAGAAAGGTCTGCGGTGCTGGCAGGCGAGGCCCTTGCGGCCAGAAAGTATAACGAAGCTGGAAAACTTGTTGACATTGGTCTTGTCGCTTTCCCGGGCTATCAGCGATTGCATGTTTTGAAAAGCCGCATAGAGTCTGACAGAATGGAACAGATTTCCCTGCTGGATAAAAAGGCAAAGAGGAGTTTGTCCCGTAATAGACTGACAACCCCGGCCAATGATTCTGCTTTTCTTTATTTCAGTGAAATTAAAAAACTGGATCCCGGCAGCAGGGTTGCAAAAGAAGGTTTGACGAGTATAGCTGATCGTTACCTGTTATTTGCAGACAGCGCCTACCGACAGTTTGAGTATGAGAAATCCCGTGTTTTCGTGGAAAAAGGGCTGAGAGTGGCACCGGGGCATGGTGAACTGAAGCTGATGAAAGAGGAGCTCGCAAAAAGCAAACCGGAAGTTTTTTTTAAAACTCTGGGGAAAAATATCAGCTCTTTTTTCTCCCAGTGAGAGGAAAGCCGGTTTTTATCTGGTTTCTTGTTCTGCAGGCGGGGCCGGTATTTCGACCATTACCGCTGTACCTTTGGCGCAGAGGATGTTGTCTGCCAGAAGACGGAGGTTGACGGTAACCTTTCTGCCCTTTATTTCCGTGACCCTGGCCCGTATTTCCAGCTCGATCCCCAGGGGGGTCGGTTTTAAATAATCAACCTTCAGAGATGCGGTAACAAATCGTGAAATCGGTTCTCCGGTTTCACGGGATTTTGCAGCAGCAGCAGTGCCGGCGCCATGGCAGTCCATCAGAGAGGCAATCATACCACCGTAGAGAAAGCCGGGGACGCCTCCTGAATAACGGCTATCCGGGGTATGGCGGCAGACGCTTTCCTCTCCGTCCCAATAGCTTTTAAGGTGCAGGCCTGATTTATTATTACGGCCGCAGCCGTAACAGTTTGCATAGTCATCAGGATAAAGATCCTGGAAGGCGGTCTGATCCATTTTTTACCTCTTGGTCTGGTTAATGTTAATTTGTTCAGGTGCCGTATATTTACCATATTTATCGGGAGAGGTTTATTCAAAAATAGGACTGAGGATAGAGCTGAAAATATTTTTCTGGTAATATTGGTAAGGGTGATATATACTGCTATGTTGTTTGTGAATGATCTGACATTGACTGGGGTGTGAAAATAACCTGGTTTCACAGAGTTAATAGCGGAACTGGTAAGTTTAGTAAGGAGCTGCAGAGTGCTGTGGCTCCTTATTTTTTATTTATTCCCATAGCTTATTGAAATGAGCCCGGACCGGAGACGGTTGGCAAAAGTTGTAGAGGACAGCAGCCATGAGTAACGATTTGTCGAGAGTAAGAAATATAGGTATCAGTGCCCATATCGATTCGGGAAAGACCACATTGACCGAACGTATTCTGTTTTATACTGATAAAATTCACGCCATTCATGAGGTTCGCGGGAAGGATGGTGTCGGGGCAAAGATGGATTCCATGGAGCTTGAAAAAGAGCGTGGGATAACGATTCAATCCGCAGCGACGTACTGTACCTGGAAAGATATTGATATTAACATTATCGATACCCCGGGCCATGTGGATTTCACTGTGGAGGTGGAAAGAGCTCTCAGGGTTCTCGATGGAGCTATCCTTGTCCTCTGCTCGGTTGGCGGAGTGCAGTCGCAGTCCATCACGGTAAATCGTCAGATGACCAGATACAATGTTCCGCGAATTGCCTTTGTGAACAAGTGTGACCGTACAGGAGCAAATCCGCAGAAGGTAACGGATCAGCTGAGAGATAAACTTGATCTGAATGCTCTGATGATGCAGATACCTATCGGTCTCGAGAGTGAACTTGCCGGAGCTGTTGATCTTGTCACCATGAAAGCGATTTACTATGAGGGTGATAACGGAGAGATCCTCCGGGAAGATGAAATTCCTGCCGATATGCTGGCTGAGGCCCGGGAAAAACGTGAACTACTGCTTGAAGAGCTTTCCATGTTCTCTGATGAGTTGATGGAAGCACTGCTTGAAGAGG
>JAFDME010000092.1 GCA_019306075.1 Deltaproteobacteria bacterium
CGGCTCATTGTTGCTTCACCATCTGCATTAATTCCTTCTCTGCAGATGGTAGTAATGACAGTCATAAAGAGTATTTTAAGGTCCAGTAAAAAAGACTGATTATCCACATACCATATATCCAGTTTGAATTTGTCATCCCATGATAAGGTGTTTCGACCTTTCACCTGGGCCCAACCGGTAATCCCCGGTCTTACCTCATGCCGTCGGGCCTGTTCGGCTGAATATAATTGCAGATATTCAACAAGTAATGGTCGTGGCCCAACAAGACTCATATCACCTTTTATTACATTTATAAGTTCAGGAAGTTCATCAAGACTGGTACTGCGGAGAAATCGGCCAAAGGAGGTGAGCCGATCCGCGTCGGAGAGCTGACAATCTTGAGAATCACCGGCATCAGTCATTGTCCTGAATTTGAGAATCTTAAAAGGTTGTCCTTTTAGACCCGGGCGGGTTTGAATGAAAAAAATGGATCTTCCATAGTTTATTGCAACCAGAGTCCCAATCACCAGGAGCAAAGGAGAGAGCAAAATCAGGCCGGGGAGGGCGAGGAATAAATCAAATACTCTTTTCCAAATAGCGTAGTATTTCATCGAAATTTAATAAACCGCACTGATAAAACAGTTTTTCAAATAGAAGCAGCAGATAAGAGTTTCCATGGTAACCGTGGATATTTTTGCGATCAGGGGGGGGAAGTGTAGCCTCGCAGTTGTAATTCTTTTCTATGTATTTGAGCAAATTCCAGAAGAACAGGATTTTTCCTGTATGCGTATGCTCTGCTGCTGTCAACATCTGCAGATATTTTTTCAATGTTCTCTATGGAAATGTCCAGCCCGCAGAACTCTGCACATTGCTGCAGACATGATACAGGTTTTTCGAGAAAATGCTCATATTGAAGTTTCAGTACCCGATGGTCTGGAAGATCTGCTAAAACCTGTTGGGCCTGATCGATATACTCCATCCACAGACTAAATCCGCCTTCCAGTGAGGAACATCTCGGGGATCCGTAAAATCCACCTTTTTTTGGGCGATATGGGGTGATAAACTGATATTTTTGAAACTCACTCGTTGTTTGAGAAAATAATTTTTTCTCCCTTACAAATAAGCTGTGGGCTGCGTCAACCCCGTGTCTCTCAATATAAAGCACTCTGGCTTCCGGGAAAATACGAAGCCAGAGTGGAAGGGTAAATGTATTTCGTGGATCTTTCCACCCCCATGGTATATTGATACCGTTTATTCCTCTGCCGGTAATATATTGCCGCAAACCAAGAAAATGAATAGCTCGCGGGCTATGTAACATTTTTCTTAGATATTTCTCCGCCCATGTGAGCAGTTCTTTATTTTTTAATAAATAATGTACTGGATCTGGTGCATCCCAACGCCCTCCACATTGCGCCATAAGCCAGAAGTTGAGCTGTTTGAAAAATATCGCTTCATTATTCCGATCTTTTCTGGTACCGGCAAACAGGCCGGAATTTTCGAGAAGCCGAACCAGCATACTTGTACCGGATCGATGCATCCCTATAAAAATCAGCGGCGGCTGCATGGTATCACACCTTTTAAATAACCTAATGTATTTATATTTAATTTTTTATAGACAAGATAGAAAGAAAAGAGATTCATAAACGCCAGAGAAAACGCGGTGCTTAATGCTGCACCTGCTGCGCCATATTTGGGTATGAGGAAAAAATTTCCAGTCAGATTAATGAGCGCTGACAGCATGACATTATTGCGCATTAATCGTTCATGTCCCGTCATCATAAGAAGATAGCCCACTGACCCGGTTGCGACATTAATTAACTGGCCTATTACCAGAATGCGGAGGAAAGGGGCACCCTGTACAAAACCGGTACCAAACAGATGCAGCAGTTGTTTGGGAAATAACAGCAGGAAAAGTATGACCGGCAAGGCAATCAACAGCATCCACATGGCGCCGATTTGAGTCACTCTTTCAAGTTCATCCAGTTTTTTCTCGTTATACAGTACAGCAAACTGTGGTGTTATGACGCTGTTTATGGCAATTAAGATAAAGCCCGTCAGGCTGGCAGTACGTGTAGCAATACCATAGACACCGACAGTTGCAGAATCTGTCCATATTCCGAGGAAAAGGATGTCTGTCCAGCCCATAATAAGATTCATGCTGGCGACCCAGAGTAAAGGCAGGCTCGTACGCAGAAGCATCCGTGTATCAAAGCTGCATTGTTCACGAAAAATTCCGGGCACATCCCGGAGCAGCATTAATCCGGAGAACAGTACGGCGGTTATAGCCGCAATGGTGTAGAGGAGGGCAACTTCATGCACTGATGCTCCCCCGAACCAGCGAAAAACTGCAAGCCCGGTTACCATAAACATCGGTAAAATGACGGCCTGGACAACAGTTGATTTGCCGGGTTTACCCATTGCTTTAAAGAACTCCCCCTGAATCTGAATGAGTGACAGGGGTGCGATGGCGATTAACATCACAGGTAATACAACTTGCAATTCACCTGATTTTGCCATGTTAAACGGTAAAATCGGTATAATCAGCCAAAATACTATGCCGATTGTCCCACCTGCAATAATGATCAAAGCCGTGCTTTTTCTAAACAGTACCGCAAGAGTGGCACTTTTTTTCTGCGCGTAGGCTATGGAGGCAAATCGTAGTACTGCGTTATTCAAACCAAGGCTGGCAATTGTTACCCCGATGCTGACAATAGTTATGGATAGAAAGTAAACACCTGTACCGGAGGTTCCGAGAATTCTGGCCAGCATGATATTGGATAAAAAAACCAGTCCCGCGCCACCTGCTTTGGCTGAAAAGGCAGCAGCTGCACCTTTTATGCGTTGATTGATCAAATCTTATGTGCTCTGTATGAACGACTGGATATCTGGCAGTTGTTTATAGTGTTTCCTCATCAACTATATACTCCAAAGAGGTTGAATAAATCCAGTGTGAAATGGTGAAAATCTCTCATGTTTTCAGGCTGAGCCATTATCCAGGGAGTGGGCGAGTAAATCTTCCAGACTCACAAAAAGAAGGGTCGCTTCATGGGTTGCGAGAAGATTTACCAGGGGTGCTGCGCCATGTTCGAGAGCCTCTTTCCAGCGGGAAGCACAGAGGCACCAGCGGTCTCCCGGTTGCAGGCCGAAAAAACCGGATATAGGTACGGGAGTAGAAAGGTCGTTGCCCATATTTTTGGAAAACTCCAGGAACTCTTCCGTCGCTTGTATACAGACCCCATGTACTCCAAAATCTTCGCGGGTTACTTTACAGTTGCCCTCTCTGGTGAATCCGGTCATTGGTTCTATGCTGCATATTTCAAGTGGAGTACCCAGGACATTTTTATGATCACCCATTTTTTCCTCTAAATAGTGCCTGGCCGTTGCTGCCAGGGAAATTGTATGTGATTACATATTGAGAATTGATTTCAGCAAAGTGTAAGTAAATCCCCAGAGATAATAATTTCCAAGGGGAAAGGCGGGGAAAACCCGGTCCGGTAGAAGTTCGACTTGACGATGATTTTCCAGGTTTTGAAATTCTTTGGCGTCAAGCCAGTGTATACTTTGCACTTCCCGGGAATCAGGTATGACAGACGGCTGGTTGTATAAGCAGAATATAAAAGGCTGCACCAGAATTGGGGCTTTCATATTCCTGCCAGCTGGGGTTATGGGGAGTCTGGCCTGCATCATTGCAGGGGTAAGCGCTATTCCAACCTCCTCCATGGTTTCCCGAATGCTGGTTTGCAGCAGGTTTTTGTCACCCTGCTCCCTGCGACCGCCGGGGAAAGAAAAGTGACCTGACCATGGATCCAGCGGATGGCTGGCTCTTCTGAGTATGAGAAAACTTTCCTGCGGACTACTGGTTTTGATGATGGCTACTGCTGCAGTAGCCTCCTGTGCTTCCATTGTTATCTGTCCGGTCTAAAGAGTACTGCCGAAAAAATCCCGTCTGTCGAAGTATGAACTGTTACCTGGCTGGGCGTTGCCATACTGGAGATGCCCTGATAGAGAACCTTGCCAGCTAAAAATTAGGCACTTTGAAGGTAAAAGCAAGAGTGATATTTTTCTTGTTCAGAAAGGGATAGAAATCCTTTTCCGAGTTAGTATAGTGCTATCTGGCACTAAAATTCTGAATTTTTCGGAGGTGATTGTTATGAAATATGATGTGACTGTTTTTACTCCCTGCTCTTTCAAAACCGGTCAAAAAATACGCATTGAAGGCGGGCGGAGGAAGGGTGACTGGGAAGTAGTTGCTGTTGGCGAACATATGGTTACCCTGAGGTGCCCCGTCTCTAAAAAAGAGTATGAATGGCCATTCTTCTGTTATTTTACAGAAGAAAAAAAAGAGGAAGAGTGGCCACAGGGTTCCTGAAACAGTATGTGTCTTCTTTTTCTCTCCTACAAAACCACTCCCGGTTACAGGCTGGTTGTTGCTGCCAATCGTGATGAGTTTTTGAACAGACCTGCTGCTTCTCTTGATTTTATTGGCCGGGATAAGTGTATTCTGGCCGGTCTTGATCTTGAGGGTGGAGGAACATGGCTTGGTGTTAACAAGGAGGGGAAGTTTGCTGCTCTTACCAACTATCGCGAGGGAGGGACGCAGATGGAGAACGCTCCTTCCAGAGGCGAGATCATCTGTTCTTATCTTTCATCATCAATCCCCGGAGATAATTTTCTGCATGAACTAAAAAAAACAGCGTCAACTTATAACGGTTTCAATCTTGTTCTGGGCGAGGGGGAAGAGCTCTTTTACTATACCAATAAACATAACAGCCATATCCGCCTTGAACCGGGTTTTTACGGCTTAAGCAATCATCTTCTGGATACGCCCTGGCCCAAATTGAGCAGAGGAAAGGATTTATTGAGACCTGCTATGGTAGAGACGGGAGAAGTGAAACCGGGGGAAATATTTTCTCTTCTCAGAGATCAGTTTTCTCCCCCGGATAATCTCTTGCCTGATACCGGCATAGGGCTTGAGTGGGAGAGGCTTCTGGGATCAATTTTTATTAAAAGTCCACTGTATGGCACCAGGTCGTCAGCCGTCATTACATTTAAGGACAACGGTCAGGTTAATTTTGCTGAAACAACCTATCTGAAACCCGGTGCAGAGCTGTCGGCGCAGGGCCATCCCTTCAAGTCTCAGGTGATTAATTTGAGTTTCAATTTGTGCCCTTTTGTATGAAGATCTCTCTGCAGAACAGGTGGGCACATTTATTTCGTTGATATCTGTTGGTAGTCATCAGACTGCCGGTTCCTGATAACGTCGTTTATTTACCATATAGTAGAGGGTTGGTATTGCTATGGGACAGATGATAAGGGAGGCAATCTCACCAAACATGAGAGAAATTGCCAGTCCCTGAAAAATAGGATCGGCAAGAATGACAGTGGCGGTAACCACCACAGCAAGTGCTGTGAGCAGCATAGGCCTGAAACGGATGGCCCCCGCTTCCATTACGGCCTTTGCAAGGGGCAGACCATGGCTGAGTCGCAGCTCAATGAAATCCACCAGGATGATGGAGTTACGCAGCTCTATACCTCCCCCGGCCATGAAGCCGATCATGGAAGTAGCGGTAAAAAAAGCTCCAAACCCCCAGTGAGCGGGCAAAATACCTATGAGAGAAAAGGGGATAACAGACATAACGACAAATGGAGTGATATAGTCTTTAAACCATCCAACCATCAACATGTATATCAGAATCATCACAGCACAAAAAGCAAGGCCGAGATCGCGGAAGACCTCCAACGTGATCTGCCATTCCCCGTCCCATTTCATCGCAGGTTCAGTATCACTGAACGGCTGTGACATGTTGTATACCTTTAACGGCCCGCCTTTGCCTCCAAAATCACCGGTATCAAGTTTAGTCAGCTTTTTATTCATATCAAAAATCGGGTAGACCGGGCTTTCAGCAGCCCCGGCAACGTCTCCGGTGACATAAATAAGTGGTTTGAGATTCTTCCTGTAAATAGGTTGGGTAACCGGCTGCTGCACAATATGTACAAGCTCCCGAAGTGGTATCAATGGTGCCTGGGGGTTGAGTCCTGACCTGAGAGAGATGTTGAGAATATCGTTTACCCTGGCCCGTTGCTCCCTGGGTAACTCAAGGATAATATTAATTTCCTCTTTATCGCGGGGCTGATGAAAGAGATCAATGGACATGCCGTGCAGACCTGTCTGTACGGCACGAGCTATTTCGCCTTCAGATATACCACTTAGCGCTGCCTTTTCCTTGTCCACGGTAATGACTGTTTTGGTGCGGTCTTTTTCCCGGTACCAGTCGATATCAACCACTCCTGGAGTATCGGCAAGAATCCCTCTGATGCTGGTGGCAAGTTTAAGCCTGTCTTTATCTGTGGGTCCATAGACCTCCGCCACCAGGGTCTGCAATACCGGAGGTCCTGGAGGTACCTCAGTTACTGCTACTGCTGCGTCATATTTTCTGGCGATGGCAGTAACCGCAGGCCTGATCTTTTTGGCGATGTCATGGCTCTGTTTTTCCCTGTCATGCTTCTCCAGCAGGTTGATCTGAATATCGGCTTTTGTAGAGCCTGAGCGCATGAAATAGTGGCGTACAAGACCATTAAAATTATAGGGTGAGGCCGTGCCTGCATATATTTGGTAGTTGACTACTTCCGGTTCCTGGATGGCGACATCTGCCATCTCCCGGGCCACTCTTGCAGTGTGCTCAAGAGTGGAACCTTCAGGCATATTGAGAATGATTTGAAATTCAGACTTATTGTCAAAGGGCAGCATCTTCACTTTAATAAGACCGGCATAGACCATATAGCATGCAGCCAGCAACGAAGCAGCAAGACCGATGACAAGGAAAAAACGCGCAAAAGAACTGCCTAACAGGGGTTTCATGATACTGAAGTAAAGTCGTGTAAAAAAACTGTCTGGAGCCAGGTCCTCTACCCCTTCAGGCTCAACCGCACATTCGGTCGCCGGGCAATCCTTTCTGAGGATCAAAAATGCGGCCCAGGGTGTTACTGAAAAAGCAATAAACAGTGAGAAAATCATAGCCGCCGATGCACCAATGGGGATGGGGCGCATATATGGCCCCATAAGTCCGCCGACAAAGGCCATGGGAAGCAGGGCGCAGATAACAGCCCAGGTTGCAAGAACAGTCGGGTTACCAACTTCAGTTACAGCCTCAATGGTTATCTGTTGCACAGTTTTATTCTCTGTGGACGGCAGCCGCAGGTGGCGGACAATGTTCTCTACTACAACAATGGCATCGTCCACAAGGATACCGATTGAAAAGATCAGGGCAAAAAGAGTTATTCTATTGAGGGTATAACCGTAGAGATAAAAAAGCAGCAGGGTCAGGGCCAGTGTCGAGGGAACGGCCAGCATAACGATAACGGATTCCTTCCATCCCAGGAAAAAGAGAATAAGCAGTGCCACTCCAAAAACAGCGATTCCAAGGTGGAGAAGCAGCTCATTTGATTTAGAAGATGCGGTAGCACCGTAGTTTCGAGTGACAGTAACCTTAATATCATCAGGGATTACGGTTCCTTTAAGGCTGTCAATTTTGTCAAGTACAGTCTGCACAACATTGACAGCATTGGCCCCGGGTCGCTTTGCCACTGATAGTGTAACAGCGGGCTCCTCCGGAAGTCCCGGGCCCTGACCAAAGAGAACATAGTTAGAGGGTTCTTCGGGGCCGTCAGTGACGGTAGCCAATTCGTGCAGATAGACCGGGTTGCCGCCATAGACACCCACTACTACGCGGCCGATTTCTTCAGCGGATGAGAGAAAATTGCCGGTTTGCAGAAGAACCTCATGATTCATTGATTGCAGAGTGCCGGAAAAATTCTGGCGATTGGCCTGCTGTAAGCGTGGAATAAGCTCGGTAATGCTTAAATTCCTTGAGGCAAGAAGCAGGGGGTCAAAGGTGATGCGGACTTGTCGCCGGTTTCCCCCGATCAGTTTTGTCTCGGCAACATTCGGGATATTTTTAATGGCGTCATCAACCTGTGCCGCCAGCCGGCGAAGCATAAAGTGATCATATTTAGTGCTGTGGAAGGTCAATGCCAGAACGGCAACATCATCAATGGTATGGGGCTTGACCAATGGCATGGATACGCTGTGCGGGATACGGTCAAAGTTAGTGGCAAGCTTCTGGTTGAGCAGAACGATTGATTGCTCAAGATCATTTCCAACGTAAAACCGCGCGACCAGAAGAGATTGTCCCTCCATAGAGGTGGAGTAGATGTGCTCAATACCCGGTAACTCGTAAAGCATTTTTTCCATAGGGATGGAGACCCGCTGCTCGATTTCTTTGGCCGTGGCGCCGGGCATGGAGACCATTACATCAATCATGGGCACCTTGATCTGTGGTTCCTCTTCACGAGGAAGCAGGGCTATGGCCATCATCCCAAGAAGCAGGGATCCTATGATAATTATCAGTGTCAGCTTGGATTCAATAAAGACGGACGCCATGCGTCCGGCAAACCCGAGATGTGGTTCGTTTTTATTGTTCATCAGTTAATATTCAACGGTTGTCCGTCGAGGAGGAATTTGTTGTTATCTATAATGACCTTATCGCCGGGATTAAGGCCTGCCAGTATCTCAATGCGATCCGCTTCGTGGCGCCCGGTTCGCACAAGTCGCAGATGAGCCTTGCCTCCATCAGCAACAAAAATCTTTTCCATCTGACCTGAAGTTAAAACTGCAGAAGCAGGTACAAAGAGAGTGCCGATGTTTTTGCCGGGAAGGGCAACTCTGGCAAACTGGCCCGAACGAAGATTTGAATTATTTTCAATATTGATTTTTATCGGTGTAGTACGGGAAAATGGGTCTGATGCCGGAGCAATCTCGGCAACTGTTCCGGTAAGCGAAAGGTCTCCTGCAGGAATGGTGACAGGAAGCTGATCTCCCTCTTTGATCTGTAATATAATACCTTCCGGGATAGATGTAACAACTTGTAATTTAGTGTTATTCTCAAGTTGTAACAGAGGTGTTCCTGGAGTGGAGAGGTCTCCGACATTGGCTATTTTTTTTGTTATCAGTCCGTCAAACGGGGCGTTGATCTTTGTGTAGCCAAGCATTGTTTTAGCTTCACGGTATACCGCTTCCGCAACCCGGTACATGTCCTGGAGTGATTTGACACTCTCTGATGTGGCTGCTTTTTTCTGCAGGAGTTTTCGCTCTCTGTTCAGATTGCGTTTTGCCTGCGCCAGCTGCGCCTGTGCCTGAATCACTTTGGCTGATATTTCTTCGGCACTGATTTCAACAAGCAAGTCACCCCTGGAAACGGCTGAGCCGAGTGATACAGGGATCTTCTCTATAGTTCCGGTGATTTTTGCAGCAATAGCAGCGCGGTTAACAGGTTGAACTGTACCCATAACTTCGTTAAGGAAAGGTATTTCAATAACGGTTGCCGTGACCACATCAACTTTCACCGTGGGAAGATTTGGAGGCTTCTTTTCGCGGGCTTTCTGCTCTTTCTGGCAGCCTGAGATTGTGAAAAAAACAATCAGCAATATAATAAAAATATTTTGTGAACGCATCTCTTGATATTTCCTCGTTGAAATCACTCTCCGGGTTAATAAAAATTATCCAATCAAAGCAGGTGAGGCTTTTACTGTACTCTGGTATTGCCTGGAAACTGCGACAGCCCAGCGACTCTTCGCAGATTTGCTATGGCCACTTTGTGCCGGGCCCGGGCTGCAAGATGTCTCGCCTGTGCATCGGTCAGATGCAGTTCAAAATCTATAAGATCAGAAGCCAGAATGACACCTTCCTTAAATCTGACCCTGCTGAGCCGTGCACCTTCTTCAGCCACTGCGACCATTTTATCGGTGACAGCCAGGCGCTGTTTTGCCTGTTTATAATTCAGTTGAGCCTGTTGAATTTCCAGATTGAGCGCCAGTTCAGTCTTTTGAACGAGACCGCGTATCTTCTGTAGTTGGATTTTCGCCTGGGTAATTGCTGACGACGTTCTCCTGCCATCAAAAAGATTATAATCCATCTTTATTCCAGCCATCCATGAGTCTCCTGATTCATCAAGAACTGTTCCCGCATCAAGCTGGTAACTGGCAAAAGCATCGACAGTTGGAAGCTTCGCCCCCTCTGCTTTTTTCAAATGGGCAAGGCTGGCCTGTTCCATGGCCTGCAGGCGCTTCAGCTCCTCCCGATTTGTGTAACTGATCACTTCAGGTATTTGCTGTGCGGTCTCTTTTTCCTTACTGAGAATCACCTCTCCTTCCCGAAGACCAAGGAGGTTAAGAAAGCTGCGCTTGGTCAACTCAAGGTTGTGTTCACTCTGAATCAGCTCTTCGCTGGCAACAGAAACCTGCAGTTCCAGGTTGAGCAGATCTGCACGAAGAAGATCACCAGCATCATACCTTGCCTTTGCGACACCAAGAGCCGCCTTTATGGCGTCAAGAGATGCATGTCTGACCTTGACCATTTCTTCAGCCTGAACAATTGCCTGGAAAGTTTTTATAACCTCAAACCCGAGGCGTTGATAAACTGTGGTCAAGTCCGACTTGGACATGTCGATAGCCGATTCGGCAGCTTCCATATCTGCCTGATCGCGACCGCCATTGTAAAGACGATAAGCGATCATCGCTTTAAGGTTAAGGTTATCTGTTCTTCCAGGATCATTAAAATCTATAGAGTTATTAAAGGCTCCCTGGTTGAGAATGTTACCAAAAGAATACATGGGTGTGTTAGTCTGGGCATATTCAGCCGAAAGATTGATCAGGGGGTAATCAGCTGCCTTGGCCATCTCTGCAGTTGCCTGAGCTTCCTCAATTCGTTTTTGGGCGATAAAACTGTCGGGATTGGCGACTATTGCAAAAGCCACTGCATTTTCGGCTGTCCAG
>JAFDME010000093.1 GCA_019306075.1 Deltaproteobacteria bacterium
GCCAATGTACACGACCTTATCTCTTCCGGAGGTGAGGCAAAGCCTCTACCAAAATCTGAGATTAAGAACAAGGCTGGTAATGTTATTGCCAGCCAGCATCTAAGACCGCTTTTTGATCTCCTTGGTGTTTGCCGTCTCCAGTATATGGAGCTGGGTTTTGAGGTTGAGCATTATGAAAATCTTTATCAATCGGTTACCGGCCAGAAGAAAAGTTGGGATGAGATGCTTGCTGTCTCGGAGCGAGTCTGGCACTTGACACGAATAATTTCAATTCGTGAGATTGAGGGATATGGCCGTCATATGGACTACCCGCCAGCAAGGTTTATGAACGAACCGGTTCCGGATGGCCCGAACAAAGGCCACTGCATTTCTAAGCCTGAGATAGAACAGCTTTTGGATGACTATTATACCGCCAGAGGCTGGGACAAAAATGGTATTCCTACTCCAGAAAAATTAAAAGAAGTGGGGTTATCATAATCCTATAAACAGCGGCTTTGCGCCAGGCGGAAAGTGATCAGACCCACCTGAAGCTGGAGGCATGGCTACCAGACAACTCTTCGGCACCAGCCTGCCGGAAACTCCCGGCGGTTCCGTCCTTGGAAATGGTATTCTTGCCAACCGTATGAACCAGACCCGGGTGTCATTATATTATCTGACCAATAAGGACAATTCCACCATAGTGGATGGACCTGGAATAACAGATGTGATCGAGATACCTACACCTTTAATGAAAAAGAATTGAAAGCCATTCTGGCAACTGAACCGGACAAAAAAGAAAAACGCGGAACCTGATCCTGAGGAAAATCATGTTCCGCGTCTTAAACCTCTCAAACAGGAAAGAACAAACCATTCAAATCAGGCAACAGCCCGCTCTTTCACCCGCATCAGATACAGGGCCAGAGGCCGGTAGAGCAGATGTGCCCATTTTGCAAAGGGGACTTCCAGTACCAGCATGGGAATCGCTATCATCATATGGATAACATAGATGGTGTAGGTTGACAGCGGCATTTCAAGCAGCCGGGTAAAATGAATAAGTATACCGGTAAAGGTAGTCAGCCAGAGGAGGATCAGAAATGCCCAGTCTGAGGAGTGGGAAAACTTATAGACCATTTTTGTTTTTTTCCATCGGCCGATAAGGGCATAAGTTGTGCCGTAGAGAAGGGCAAATGTACCATAGTAGCCGATAAGCCGGACAGGATGCCAGAAGGAGAGTATTTCATCCCGTTGAAACCAGCGCAGGAAAACAACAACCAGTAAAAAAATTGACGAGTAGCCGGTCATAATCAGCAGATGAACATACCATTGCATATCCTGGCTCTTAGTGTCGCAGCTCTTGAATTTTTTCTGGGTTGCAAAATTCACCAGGAGTTCCTTTATTTCGGAGAAATAGAGGCTGACGGGAATACCGTTCCATTTTTTCACCTCTGCTGCCGGCCCGGAACTTTCCGGATCCACCGGTTTCTCATACTGCCCCGGATCACCTAATATTGCCTTTGCCATTCTCCGGGCGTTTGTAAGCAAAAAGAAAGAGAGCACCACCAGCATAATAAGATCCAGTACTTCTATAACGTGGCTGGATGCGAATGCATTAAGTGCTACGCGATCTGTCACTATTGTACCATGGAAGGCCATAAAACCAAGACCAACAAGAGCGGCTAAAAACAGTATGGCAGAGATTTCAAAGACCTTGGATGTATAAAAGCGTTTTGAAATGCCGGTAATGTCATATTGTGCCGTCAGATAACGGCGCAGTCCCATCATTACTTCTCCGGGATTGGCATCCCGCGGGCAGGTTTCAGAACAGTCACCACAATAGTAACAGAGCCAGGGCTCCGGGCTTTGCAGAAGTTTATCTGCCGCCCCTATCTGCAGATAGCGAATAACCTTACGGGGAAACGGGGTATTTTCTGTGGACAGAGCACAGACTGCCGTACAGTTTCCGCAGTTAAAGCATGTTGCGGCATCCTTTAAACCATACTCTTCCAACTGAACCAGGAGACCGGGATCCACTGATGTAGCCATGATATTCTCCGATTTGTCTCTCTACTTTAATTACCTGTGGCTGTCTCTGAGAGAGATTACTTAATGACAGCCACCGTGTGAATACCTGATTAAAAACTGACAAACTATCTACTCGGTTAACTCATATTTAAAATAGTCGCCATCCTTTGGCCCCTCACCAATAATTCCATATCTCTTTAGAGTCGATACATACATGAGAACGGCATCAGTCTGCATTCCCATAATATCAGCAAGTTCAGGGATAGTTTTAGCTTCTTTTGACAGCGCTTCCTTAAGGGCCTTAATCACCTTATTCTGCACTTTCATTTTCTCCCGGGCACCGGTAATGCTCTCATTTCGTTCCTGGCGCAGTTTTTTCATATCAACCGTCGGCGCAGTACTCTTTTTTTCTTCACTCATCACGTTTCCCCGAGGTTAGAATTTTACTATGGCATCAACCATGTTTTCGTATTCTTTCAAGCCCCATCCCTGGACATCGATACCGTTTACAGAGCAGACAGCCACACACATACCACATCCCGTGCAGAGTGCAGGGTTCACTTCAGCTTTATTATCCGGTGTCATACTGATCGCGTTCTCGGGACATTCAGCAATGCAGTCGCCGTTACCCTCACATCTATCAGGATCAACCAGGGCTACAAAGGGATCAAGTTCTACAAAGCCCTTACCGAGCAAGGCAGCCGCCTTGGCTGCTGCTGCCTGGGCAGCGTTGCAAGACTCATTGATATCCATGGGAGCCTGACATGTTCCGGCAAGCAGGATACCACCGTTAGCCATTTCCACTGGTCGAAGCTTGGGATGCACCTCCTGCAGAAATTTATCCGCCCCCACAGGAAGTTTCATCATTTCAACCAGGCTATCGATATTCTTTGCCTTCATTCCGGTTGCCAGAACAACCAGATCCACTCCTGCCTCAACCTCTTCATTGAAGGTCAACTTGTCCACGACCGTCACTTTAAGAGGATATTCCCCGGTGGTCTTTGTTATGACTGGTGAATCTTCAGGCTCATAGCGGAAAAACAGCACATTTTTCTCCGATGCCCGGCTGTAATACTCTTCCTGGTTATGGCCATAGGTCCGGATGTCACGATAATAATCGAGAATCTGAGTACCCGGATAATTATCCCTCACCTCAAGAGCTGCCTGCAGGGTAGCAGTACAGCAGGTTCTTGAACAATACTCGTTCATATAGTCATTTTCGTCCGCCTCGTGAATACCCGGGATCTGACGACTGCCGACGCAATGAATCATGGCAATCCGCCTGACGGGCCGGCCATCTATTGTCAATGTTTCTGTAGTTGCGGGGGCATCTGCCATGGCACGAATAAACTGTCGCAGAGTTATAACTTCCCTGTTTTCACCATAACCGAATTCACCCTGCCTGGGTTCGTACAGTTCAAAACCGGTAGCAAAAACGATAACTCCAGTGGTGAGAGTCTCCTCTTCGTCAGCTGCCGGAACATCTCCCGGGTAAAAGCCCACAAAGGGATGAAAACTGCCGGGAGCCGCACCTTTAACCTGTTTGAGCATTAACTGTGTTGCCTCATCCTCAGGTGCCTTACGCTTGATCGTAACCTTGAAATTACCTATATATCCTTCAAATCCCGTAAGTTCGGCGCATGTATAAACTGTAATATTCGGATCCTTTGCAACTGCAGAGGTGAGATATTCAATGAGGTCCGCCACTTTTTCACCGGTGGGGAAGACCCGGTCAAGCTGACTTGCATTACCACCGAGAAAGGGGGATTTTTCAACTAAAGCAACCTTGATTCCATTTCTAGCCAGATCAACAGCTGCCCGCAGACCGGCTATTCCTCCACCGATAACAGTCGTATGACTGGCTGCATCAACCCTGATAGGCTCAAGAGGCTTTAATCCCCGCGCCTTGGAAATGGCAGCCGCAACCAGTGTGATAGCCTTGGCTGTAGCCGGATCGCCATGATGAACCCATGAATCCTGTTCACGGATATTGGCATGCTCGTACAAATACGGATTCATGTTCGCCCTGCTGATGGCACCGCGAAAGGTGGTCTCATGAAGACTTGGCGCACATGATGCGACAACCACTCTGTTAATATTTCCCTTGTTTATATCTTCCTGAATCAGTTCCTGGCCGGGGTCAGAGCACATAAACATATCGGTATGTGAGACCACAACACCGGGAATATCCTTGACTGCTTCGGCGACCTTTTCCACATCCACATGATCGGAAATATTACCGCCACAATGGCAGATATACACACCAACCCTGGCTTCTTCACCCGACTCGTCTTTTTTAGTTTCAGACATACCTGTATCTCCATTTACTGCGATAAATTAATCCAGCGATTACAGTAGATTTATTGAGAATTAACCGTATTTTCCGCAGCATTTTGTTCTAAGTGAGACCTTTTATATAGTTGGCGGCTTCCATGGCTGCCGCACCCGCCTCGGTAATA
This sequence comes from Deltaproteobacteria bacterium, assembly GCA_019306075.1. Classification (GTDB taxonomy): domain Bacteria; phylum Desulfobacterota; class Desulfobulbia; order Desulfobulbales; family Desulfocapsaceae; genus Desulfomarina. Next base: position 4,461 of record JAFDME010000093.1, read on the forward strand.
GTATCAACAATATCTTTGGGTCCGGCAGCGACGCCTGCAGTATAAACCCCGTCGATATTGGTGACAGTCGGTGCTATTTTTGGCAAAATAGACTGGATAAATCCATCCTGACCGCAGTTAACTGAACAGATTCCCGCCGGATCCCATTGAGGAACCATCCCCAAAGAGAGGATAACAAGATCATGTTCCCTCTCCATGACGCCACCGTTACCTTCCTGGTCTTCATATCGAAGCCTGGCCGTCTGATTGTCACCCTGGGTTATCTTGGCTACCTTAGCTTTTACAAACTCTATACCCATGGCCTTGGCATTCTGGTAGAACTGCTCATATCCCTTACCAAACGCCCGAATATCCATATAGTATATGGTAATATCAGCCAGCGGCAGAGCACCGGAAAGCAGCATAGCCTGTTTGATGGCATACATGCAGCAGACTCGCGAACAATAGGGAATACCAAGGCTCTCATCTCTGGATCCCGCACATTGCACATAAGCTATGGAATCAGGTTCCTTACCATCTGACGGCCTGAGCACCCGGTTATAGGGACCATGGGGAGCCAGCAACCGCTCCATCTGCATGGAGCTGACAACATTTTGCAGTTTGGCCAGCCCATACTGTGGCTTCTGCTCCATGGGAGAGAGTTCAAAGCCGGTGGCAAGTACCGCAGTTTTCGCCGTAATGGTAAAGTCCTCCGGCTCCATATCGTAGCGTATTGCATCTGTCGGACAGACTTTTGCGCACTTTCCACACAGTGAACAATTCTCGACATCCAGAACAGGAAGCTGTGGGATTGCATTAGAGAACGGAATATAAATGGCTTTGCGCATATTAAATCCGCCCTGCTCATCATCTTCTACATATACGGGACAGCCATACTCACACTTCCTGCAGCCGATACATTTCTCCGGATCAACATAGCGTGGCTCCTGCCTCAGCTGAGCGACCACCTGATCCGGTTTCTCCCGGTCAAGAGCCCCAAGCGTACAATACGTGAACAGGGTGATGTTCTCATGATGTGCCGCCGAGGACATTTTTGGAGTTGTGATACAGCTGGCACAGTCCAGAGTCGGAAAGACCTTGGACAGCCGGATCATCTTGCCGCCTATGGTGGCGTCTTTGTCGACCACAGCAACCTTATACCCCTGGTCGCCAAGATCAAGCGCAGATTGCAGGCCGGCGATACCACCGCCAATCACAATCGCGTCAAATTGAAGATCACGCTTTACTTTCATGGAATTCTCCCTTACTCATCCAGTCTGCTGCCATTATTTACGGAGTATCGGTGGCCGCCTCTTCCCCCTTGAGAATCGGCGGGCCAAGCTCCTTGATGAGATTGTTCATATCGTTGACCTCTTTCAAAAAAGGCCTGTTGCATACCGTACAGATAGCAGTCAAGCGCAATCTGCGAAGATCGAGATCCTCTTTTTTCATCAACTGAAAGACGTTGTCTATGCGTTTGGCAAAGGCATGATAAGCCCCTTCATAGGGACATTCTTCGCCACAGGACATGACAATAATGCCACTGATCCCTTTCCGAAAACAGTCCATATAAAAATGTTCCGGAAAAAGAACGGGTGCCCTTACTCGCAGGATATAAGTATTGGTAGGGTAGCTTGAATGGGCCTGTCCCACCGAGTTTGCGCCTGGATAAGCACATGATTCGGTGGCCAGAATCAAAATTTTTCCCTCTTGCGTATCATTTGCCATGATAATCGTACCTGTTCAGGGGATTTTATGACAATCCGCCAACAGCCGGACATGTCCAGGAGCTGCTGATCCAGCCCCAGCGGGATCAGCAGACAAAACAGCAGACTATTTCTTACGGGTGATATAATGTTTGTCGTACCCATCCGCTTCCTCATATCCCAGATACTCGTGCCCAACCTTTCCAGACCAGGCTTTGAGATCAATTCTCGTACCTTCATCATTGGAGTAGATTTCCAGGACTTCGCCAACCTTCACTTTGCCAATACCCTTTTTAGCTTCAAGCAGAGGACCCGGACATGCGGAGCCGCGGGAATCAATAGTGGACGCTGCTGCTACATTGCTTAAATCAGACATGATAAACTCCTTTTAAAAATGAAATAGTTTTGAAACAGTATCCGGCAACATGGTAAGGCTACCAGCCGATAACCTTATCTGCCTCCAGGATAGCATCGTTTACAACAGTACCGGTTGTAGCTTCAACTCCTTCAACCAGCATGGATAGATCCACCTGACGGGATTTTATACAGGGAAGGCAGATCAGGATCTTGCCGCCATTATCCAGAAAATCACGCATTAACCTGTCCATGGGCAGACGATCAAGAGATGCGACGGTCTTACCATACCCCTTATAGGCCAGCCGGGTGGCTTCACCAAAAAGTATTACTGTTACTTCGCTTTCCATGGAAATACCGATATTAGCCAAAGCAAATAAGGTAAGTACCTTTTCTGCCTTATCTCCACCATCATGCGCTATGTACACAAGTTTCTGTACCTCTTCAGACATGTTCTCCTCCTTGTCATTAATAATGAAATTTTCCCTTAACTGCAATCACACCCGCCTGCTGAACAATCAGAATCAACCGGTGCGACTTTTCTTCGTTTTATAATCAATGTGCAACCCGTAGGATTACTTCCCGTCTCCCTCCCCACAATCTCGAACTGATCATCGGGGATAATTTTGAACAATTTATCGGGTATATGCTCTCCCGGGTAGGTGAACTCCAGAAACTCTCCCACCTGTATTTCACGCAGAGCCTGACTCACTTCAAGCAGTGTGAACGGGTCAAGCACATTATGGAGATTAAATTGTTTCTGTCTCTTCATATCAAATTTGGTTAACGGGATATGTTGTTCGTTTTTTGAAAGCAATGATCGTGCCTGATTTACACTCACATACATTCAGGCAGACACAGAATACATATTAACATACTGATAATATGTATTAATTTAACAGAATATCATTCAAAATAATTATTTATAATGAAAGATTTATTATTTATCATGGCATTCCCGTATGGAAGTGTTAATGTCGTTTTTTAACAATTTGTTAAAATTTTAACAGGTGATAAGAAATGAAGAAACAGGCGCTGAACGAATATTGGAAGACAGTTGTCGATACCATCCAGGAAGGGGTAATGATCGTTGCTCCCGGCGGGGTTATTGTCTCAGCCAATCGTGCCTTTTTGCAGCTGACAGGATATGAGATTGACGAACTGATAGGCCAGCCCTGCTCTTCACTGAACTGCACAGCCTGTCACCTCGAACGAAAACGGGAAAATCATCACTGGTGCCGTCTGTTCAGGGAGGGATACCTGAAAAAGCAGCGCTGCGTTTTAACACGCAGAGACGGCAGCAAGGTCCATATCTTTAAAAATGCCAGCGTACTTAAAAACAGCAGCGGCAAAGTTATTGGTGCGGTTGAGACCATGACCGATATAACGGAACTGCTGGAAAAAGAGACCAAAATTGAAGCTTTTAAGAGGGAGTTGAGCGGCAGGGATACTTTCCATGGCATGATAGGTGTTTCTTCAGTCATGCAGCGGGTGTTCAATCTGGTAAACAACGCCGCCGACTCGGATGCGCCGGTGATCATTTACGGAGAATCGGGGACAGGGAAGGAACTCATTGCCCATGCGGTGCATGAAATAAGTAATCGCAGGGATTTCCCCTATATAAAAGTGAACTGTGCGGCCCTGAATGAATCCCTGCTTGAAAGCGAACTCTTTGGCCATATCAAGGGTGCCTTTACAACTGCCATTCAGGACCGTAAGGGACGTTTTGAAGCGGCTGACCGGGGATGTATTTTTCTTGATGAGATTGGAGACCTGCCCCTTGCAACCCAGGTGAAACTCCTCAGGGTGCTGGAAGAAAAAATTATCGAACGGGTTGGAGACAACAGCCCTATTCCCATAAATGTACGCATTATTTCAGCAACGAACAAAGATTTAATGCAGATGGTCAGGGAGGGAGAATTCCGTGAAGATTTCTTTTACCGTATCAATGTTATCCCTATTCACATCCCCCCCGTACGGGAACGAAATGGCGATATAGCGCTGCTTGCTGAATCCTTTTTTCGCCAGTTACAGCTGAAAACGGAAAAGAATATCAAAAGAATCAGCAAAAGAGCCATGAACCTGCTGTTGCAGTACAACTGGCCCGGTAATGTACGGGAATTAAGGAGTACCTTCGAATATGCCTTTGTCACCTGCCAGGGGGCGGCCATTCGATCCGAAGACCTCCCCCCTGTAATTCAAAATTACAAAAATAGAGCGAAGGAATCCCGGTCAGTTGAGCCGATTCTGTCTGACAAAAAGCAGCGCCAGAAACAGGAACTGATGGATGCACTTGATGCTGCCGGCGGAAATCAGAGCCAGGCCGCGGACATCCTCGGTGTATCCAGGGTAACTGTCTGGAACCGAATGAAAAAATTTGGTATCCATTATGAAAAAAAGGTGTGGCAGAAGCAGAATAGCTAACCCGACAAGTCGGAATTTTTTTAGTATGACTGGATAAGTACCATAGTGCTTTACATAGGTACATAATTTCAAAATACACTCCTCAATTTCTCGGAGTCTTCGCTTACCTGTTTTTTGTTACAGAAGTTCTGGAGTAAGGTACTAACTCCCAAAACACTTCCATCGAAAAAAATAAAAAAATCAAGGGGGGGCTCACTCTGTGATACCCCACCCCTGTTATAGTCTCTTTCATTGAACATTTACCTGACAGACATTCAGTGGAGGAAGGAGAATGAAAAACAATTCGATAACAATAGAGACTATCTCTGCAAACAGTTTAATTCAGTGGCCCGGGAGAAACATATTAAAGCAGATTTTCCCCGCTGTCCGCCACCTTTACGCCTCCTACAGTGAGCAGATAAAATACTGTCTGGCAACCCTGGTCGTAGGCGCTATTTTTTTAGGATCGATTTTCATATTTTTCGTTCAACTCGCGGAATATGGCTGGTAAGAATAGCGGAACGTCTGCACTCTCGAGAAAAGCCTCTCCCGCTTTTCTTTGTAATCAGTGAGGATGGCATCACTGTTTGTCTTTTTTATATGATTCGATTAAAACATTTCTAACACTCATGAAATGCATTTCACAACGAAGCATGAAAGTTATGTATTCGGGAATCGGGAGAGGTGTTGACACAACAGGTAAGCGAGCGTGCGAGACTCCGATCCACAGCTTACGAGGACGTTTGGCAACACCTCTCCCGCCCCCTTTTCTCTCGCGGAATATATGACTTTCATATAAGCTTTTTATTCTGTGATGAACTCCGGCTTTGTAAATTTTTCTTTTGAGAGGCTTAAGGCAACAGTGTCCGTAAAACATATTGAAGATGAAATTCTCCAGTTAACCAAAGATCTGATTCGTATTCCTTCCACTTCTCAACGGCCGGAAAAAATCATACAATGCGCTGATTTTATAACGAAATGGCTCGATGAAAATTTCATAAAGTATAGCCGTTACGATATCAACAATGTCCCTTCCATAGCAGTTCTGCCCTCTGAAAAGACAGGTACAAAGGTTCTCCTCATGGCCCATTTTGATGTTGTAGAGGTGGAAGATGAGGCACTTTTTACGCCACGGGTTGAAAATGGCCGCCTCTATGGCCGTGGCGCAATTGACGATAAATATGCAGTGGCACTGTCACTCCTGCTTTTCCGAAATCATCTGGCATTATTACAGGAAAGAGGCCTGGGCCAGGAAGATATGTGCTTTGGGCTTCTCTTAACAGGCGATGAAGAAATCGGCGGCAGGGATGGCGCCGGAACTGTTGGTGAAAAAATAGAGACCGATTTTTTTCTTGCTCTTGATGGCGGAAATCCCGGATTGATTGTTACCAAAGAAAAAGGAATCCTTCGAATCCACCTGGAGGCAACAGGTAAAGCAGCTCATGCGGCACGACCGTGGCTTGGGCGGAACGCTTTTGATCTCCTGATGGATGACTATATGGCCATTAAAGCACTTTTTACAGAAAAGAATGCGGATCACTGGCATAAAACTGTCGCTTTAACCAGGTGCACAGCCGGAAATGGTTCTGTAAATATGATACCGGGAAAAGCAGAGGCTGTTCTGGATATTCGCTATCCCGAGCGTGATGACCCGGACGAGTTACTAGCGGCCATAGAAAAAGTTGTAACCGGCAAGGTTACTCTGCAGGACAGTGCAGCTGTTTTTTTTGGTGGTGAATCACCCTTTACTGATCGCCTGCAGAAACATACAAAGGGGGCTGTTCTTGGTTTTGAGCATGGGTCATCAGATGCCAGATATCTGTCTGAGAGGAATGTTCCCGGAGCTTTATGGGGCGCTGCCGGAGAAATGTCCCAGCATACGGAGGAAGAACATATTGTTCTCG
>JAFDME010000094.1 GCA_019306075.1 Deltaproteobacteria bacterium
TGCCAGAGCGTGCTGCAAAACTTCATCCATATGGTTTACAGCATCAATCTTCAATGATTTCCTGATTTTTACAGGAACATCATCAAGGTTTCGTTCATTGTCCCCGGGGATAAGTACGTGGGTAATATTTCCCCTTTTTGCTGCAAGCAACTTTTCAGTAAGACCGCCAATCGGCAGCACACGTCCCCTCAGAGTAATTTCACCCGTCATTGCAAGATGGTGCTTTACCGGTGTTTTTATCAGGGCGGAAACCAGCGTTGTTGCGATGGTAATACCTGCAGACGGGCCATCTTTTGGAATAGCTCCCTCCGGAACATGGATATGAATATCAAGTTTCTGATAGAAATCTTCATCAAGACCAAGCACATCAGCTCGCGAACGGACATAACTGAGCGCGGCCTGAGCTGACTCCTGCATCACATCACCAAGCTTTCCGGTGATAATCAGTTTCCCGGAACCTGTCATAAGCGTTGCTTCAATCTGCAGTAATTCACCGCCAACTTGAGTCCAGGCAAGGCCGGTAGTCAGGCCTATCTCATCATTCTCCTCAGCAAGACCATATCTGTATTTCGGCGTACCAAGATATTTGCCAATGGACTGAACGCCAATCCTGTATTTCTTGGTCTTCAACTTCTTTTTCAGTCTGTCCCGGGCTATCTTCCTGCAGAGCGAAGCTATTATACGTTCAAGGCTTCGAACACCCGCCTCTTTTGTGTAACGCCGAACAATTTCCAGGATTGCCCCGCCGGTCAGTTGAATATCTTCCTTTTTAAAGCCATTTTCCTTCAACTGCTTCGGAATGAGGAACCCTTCAGCAATTTTCTGTTTATCTTCCTCAGTATAACCGCTGAGCTGGATAATCTCCATCCGGTCCTGCAGCGGAACAGGAATTCCGTGCAGATTATTTGCGGTAGTTATAAAAAACACTTCCGACAGATCATAATCGATATCCAGATAGTGATCGTTAAAGGCGATGTTCTGTTCAGGATCAAGCACTTCTAGAAGGGCCGAGGAGGGATCTCCCCTGAAATCCATCGACATTTTATCCACTTCATCAAGACAGAATACAGGATTTGCAACATTCACCTTCTGCATTGACTGGATTATTTTGCCGGGCATTGCCCCGATATACGTGCGCCTATGACCTCGGATTTCTGCCTCATCCCGTACTCCGCCAAGTGACAGCCTGGCAAATTTCCTGCCCATGGCCCGGGCTATTGATTTACAGACAGAAGTTTTACCGACGCCGGGAGGGCCAACCAGACAGAGTATCGGCCCTTTTATTTTTTTCACCTGCGCCTGGACTGCCAGATATTCCAGAATACGTTCCTTGGGTTTGGCCAGTCCGTAATGATCCTCATCAAGAATTTTTTCCGCCCTGTTAATGTCGATTTTTGACTTGGATTTTTTCCCCCAGGGCAGACTTACGATACAATCTATATAATTTCGAACAACCGTTGTCTCTGCAGACATTGGCGGCATACTTTTAAGTTTTTTCAACTCTTTCAACGCCTTTTCCTTTGCAAGGGAAGGCATTTTCTTGGCATTGATCTGTTCTTCCAGCTCACCCATCTCATCAAGACCATCTTCATTCTGCCCTATTTGGCCCTGAATTTCACGCATCTTCTCACTGAGATAATAATCACGCTGGGTTTTCCCCATCCTCATTTTCACCTTGGTGTTGATCTTTTTCTCCAGGCCGGAAAGTTCAATTTCACGATGAAGAGTAGTGAGAACCTTCTCCATCCGCTGATCGAGTGGTTCAATTTCCAGAATTGCCTGTTTTTCATCACTCTTTAACGGCAGATGAGAACAGATGATATTGAGTAATTTAAAAGGATTATCTATAGCATTTACCGAACTGACAACCTCCTTGGCAATCTTTCTGTCAGTGGCTGCAAATTTTTCAAAATACTTCTTCAGCTCACGTTCATACACAACCAGTTCTTCAAGCCTTCCGGCAGCATCAATATCCTCTTTTACTTCTGCCTGCAGAAATTTATCATTGGGGACATAGGAAATGATTTTTGCCCTCGTTTTACCTTCAACCAGGGCTTTAATCGTTCCATCAGGAAGACGGAGCAGCTGCATAATCGTGGCAAGAGTGCCAACTTTATGGAGATCATCAGGCCCAGGATCGTCAACAGCGGACAGTTTCTGAGTTACCAGCAGGATATCCGTTTTCTTATCCATTGCATCCTCAAGAGCCTGGATAGACTGTTTTCTTCCAACCACAAGCGGTGCAACCATGTGGGGGAAAATAACAAGATCCCGCAATGGCATTAATGGGTAAAGTTTTGTCACAGAATCTCCTTTATATACCGTAACCGATCAGATCGATGATTTTTCTTATGTTCCCGGACAAAGACCAGTGTCATCTTTTCGCAGGATTTTTCGTTATTCAACCAGTTTTCAACTGAGCTTCATTACCACTCTGGTAAAGGATAACCGGATAATCCCCGTTAGTGATGACCTGTTTATTAATAACGCACTCCTGTACATCTTCCTTGGAGGGCAGATCATACATCACATCAAGCATTGCATCTTCCATGACCGAGCGAAGTCCACGGGCACCGGATTTTCTCTTCATTGCCTGCTGGGCAATGGCTACCAGTGAACCTTCGGTAAACCTGAGATTGATCCCATCAAACTCAAAGAGTTTCTGATACTGTTTTACAAGAGCATTTTTGGGTTCTTTAAGAATGCGAATAAGATCTTTCTCATCCAGTTCATCCATGGTGGCAATGACAGGAAGCCGCCCAACAAGCTCAGGAATAAGACCGAATTTCAACAAATCTTCAGGCTGAACAGATGCCAGAAGCTCTCCCAGCGTCTTCTCCCCCTCTTCCATCACTTTGGCGCCAAAACCTATTGATTTTTTTCCCTGCCGACGCTTGACAACAGCATCAAGCCCGACAAAAGCACCACCGCAGATAAAGAGAATATTTGTGGTATCAATCTGCACCAGTTCCTGCTGAGGATGCTTTCGGCCGCCTTTGGGAGGTACGGAAGCATTGGTTCCTTCTATAATTTTGAGCAGGGCCTGCTGTACACCTTCCCCGGAGACATCTCTGGTCAGGGAGGGACTGTCTGATTTTCGCGCAATCTTATCAATTTCATCAATATAAATAATACCACGCTGAGCCTTATCCACATCATAATCAGCTGACTGGAGAAGATGGACAAGGATATTTTCCACATCATCACCGACATATCCAGCCTCTGTCAGTGTTGTCGCATCGGCCATACAGAATGGTACGTCCAAAATCCTGGCGAGAGTTTGGGCTACCAGAGTTTTCCCCGAACCGGTCGGGCCAATTAAAATTATATTGGATTTCTGCAGCTCAACTGCATCTTCCTCCTGAGGAGCATCAATCCTTTTGTAATGATTATGAACTGCAACAGAAAGAACTTTTTTCGCATAAGACTGACCGATAACATAATCATTAAGATGGTCATTAATCTCCTTCGGCTTCAGCAGGACATGGGCACCATCTTCCACAGAATCATTTGCGGTTTCATCCTGATCAATGACAATTTCATTGCAAAGTTCAATACACTCATCACAGATAAACACATCAGGACCGGCGATAAGTTTTTCCACCTCCTCCTGACTTTTTCCACAGAAGGAACAGTGGCTGTCATTTCCTTTAATATCATCCATTCTATTTTTCCTCGGCAGCCTCTTCTCTGTTAGTCAACACCTTATCAATAATACCATATTTTTTTGCTTCAAGCGGATTCATGAAATTATCACGCTCGGTATCAGTGCTTATTTTTTTAACCGTGTGTTTAGTGTGATACGCCAGGATACGGTTAAGATCTTCCCTCATCCTCAGTATCTCTCGGGCGTGAATATCAATATCTGTAGCCTGCCCCTGAAAACCGCCCATAGGCTGATGAATCATAACCCGGGCATTGGGCAGGGAATACCTTTTTCCGTGGGTACCGGCAGCGAGAAGAATAGCGCCCATAGATGCTGCCTGCCCCATACAGAGCGTGGCTATGTCACATTTGACATACTGCATGGTGTCATAAATCGCAAGGCCGGCAGAGACTGAACCGCCCGGTGAGTTTATATAAAAAGTAACATCTTTTTCAGGATCTTCCGCCTCAAGGAAAAGAAGCTGGGCAACAATCACATTTGAAACATCGTCATTCACTCCACTGCCGAGAAATATAATCCTCTCTTTTAAGAGGCGGGAATAAATATCGTATGCCCGCTCTCCCCTGGGGCTCTGCTCGACAACCATTGGAACAAGATTCATAATAATCCTCACACTCCTGCCCCGAAACTACGGGACCCTTTTGAGCACCACCCGGTGGACAGCGCGCTTATCAGAGAAATAGATGCAGCCCGATAACCCTCTGCATCTATCTTTAAACAATTCAAATAAGATAAACTCGTAAAAACCTCAATTTTGATGGATAAGCAGGTAAGCGCAGACTCCGAAAAGCTTCATATTAGAGGCACACAACGAACCAGGTAAGCGAGTCTGCGAGACTCCGGATGGAGAGTTTTTACGCCATCATCAAATAACAAGACTGCAAAAGACCAAAGCCCCTGCAGTCACTTGTATCTGCAATCTGCCTGCCCTTCAAGCGGGATCACGGGACAGGCAGAGTATAAGTCCTTTCAGGTCAGAAGCCACCAGAGATCATTCAGTTTCAACTGCCTTTTCCTCCTCTGCTTCACCTTTCTCATCAGAGACGGATTCGACAAAAGTTGTCGCATCTCTCAGGAAAGCGAGAATCTTTTCATTAAGCAGTTCGTTCATAAACGGCAGAAGATCGTCACGGTTCTGGAAATACTCCTTCACCTTGGCTATTTCCATATTGTACTGATCACCGATACGCTTAAAGCCTCGTTCCAGATCTTCGTCTGCAACTTTTATCTCTTCGATTTCGGCAATTTTCTTTAAGATAAAATCTCCACGTACCCGCTTAACCGCCATTTCTTCGTTTTGTTCCGCAAGTTTTTCCCTGCTGAGCCCGGCAGCCTCAAGACTCATGCCGCCCTGTTCCAGTTGCTGTTCAGTCTGCTTGATCATCTGTTCAATTTCAAAGGCAACCAGTCGTTTAGGGACTTCAAAAATGTGGCTGTCAAGAAGCTTCTGCATAATCCTGTCGGTCATGGCGCCCTTAGAACTGTCTTCATTTTCCTTAATTCGACGCGCAAGAATAGAAGCTTTTAATTCGTCAAGGGTGTTAAATTCATCACCAGCATCTTTTGCAAAATCGTCATCAAGGTCTGCAAGGATACGCTCTTTAATATCCTTTACAATAACGCGAAACTCAACCTTTTTCCCCTTAAGTACCGGGTTTGGATGGGCTTCGGGAAACTCCACTTCGTGGGTTGCCTCAGCGTCTTTTTTCATCCCTACCAGTTTTTCTTCAAACTCTTTGCCCATATTTCCGGAGCCCACATCCACTGAATAATCTTCACTTTTCACCTGGGGCATCGGCTCGCCATTGTGGTGGCCCTGAAAATCAACGATAACGACATCACCCTCCTGAACGTCCCTGTCCTCAACGGAACGAAGGGCAGCCATATTCTTCTGCAGTCCTTCCAACTCAGACTGCACTTCTTCGTCCGAAACTTTTAGATCAACCTTCTCCACCTCAAGTCCCTTATATTCTCCGAGCTCAAATTCAGGACGAATATCGACATCAGCGACAAAGGTAAAAGAACCATCATCATTAAACTTAACGCTCTGGACATCGGGATGAACGACCGGATCAATGCCCTCTTTCTCAACTGCCTTAAAATAGTTATCCTGAACAAGTTTCTCGCTGAGCTCAGCTTCAACCTGGGGCTTAAACTGCTTGACAATTATGGAGCGAGGTACCTTGCCTCGGCGAAAGCCTTTCATCTTTGTCTCTTTTTTCAACTTGTCATAGGCTTTCTTTAATTTCGGTTGAACATCTTCCTCAGGCAGTGTGACTGTGACTTTGCGGGTCAATCCATTAATTTCCTCTACATTTACATCCATCGATTACCGTCCTTTCATTTAAATTATCTAACCCGAATAAATCGGAATTTCAAATTGCCTGGATAAGTACCTTGGTGCGAGAGGGGGGAGTCGAACCCCCACACCGTAAGGCGCCAGATCCTAAGTCTGGTGCGTCTACCAGTTCCGCCACCCTCGCATCCATATTTCCATTTTCATCGTCAAAAACAGAAAAGAGATAATTTCAAAATACAAATCTCAATTTCTCGGAGTCTGCGCTTACCTGTTTTTTATTACAGAAGTTCTGGAGTAAGGTACTAAGTAATTCAGAAAAAGTGCACAGTCAAGACTGCGCTCCCTAATATACATGATTTAAGTGAAAAATCGGGCAAAGATACCATGTTACTCTATTGGATGCCACCTCTTTCCTCTCCACTTAATGGTATCCTCCTATGTGGTAGGAAGATAACTGCTGTAACCTTGCAAAATTAAAAAAAATGGCTATTGTGCAGGGGTCAATCTATGACAATCAATCCGAGTAAATTGGGATTTAGAATGCCTGGATAAGTGCCATGGAAATATATTTAACCATATAATTTTAAACAACCTTCCTCAATTTCTTGTTTTTCATTGCAGAAGTTTTAGAGTAAGGCACTAAATTGTTTCTTTTACCCTTAAGGAGTCTCTATGAAGTACTCTAAATTTTTTATGGCCGGGTTAGCTTGCCTGTTTATCACCTCAAGCGCCCATGCCCTTACACTGCCCCAGGAAGGACAGAACGGCAGGGTTGAATGGAAGGTCATGCAGAGCTGGCCCACGGAAAATAAAACTGTCGACATGGTTCATTCGCTTGACGGAAAATATGTCTTTATTCTTAACGACAAAAGCCAGGTTCAGATTTATAATCGTCAGGGGCAACTTCAGGGCAGTATTCCTGTTTCAAAATCTGTTTCTGCTATTGACATAGCCCCCCAGGGCGAGGCTCTCTATCTTATAGATAATAACACAAACACCTTCAAAACCGTTTCTGTCTCTTTTGTTGTTAATGTAAACATTACAGACTCACCTTTCAAAGGTCCTGTTGACGCACCAGTCACAATTGCAGTCTTTACTGATTTCGAGTGACCTTACTGTGGCAAGATTGCGCCACTGCTCGAGCAGGTGCTCGAAAAAAACCCCGAAACCGTCAAGCTTGTTCTTAAAAATATGCCTCTCAAATTTCACAAATCTGCTACGCCAGCTGCCCGTGCAGCACTTGCAGCCGGAAATCAGGGGAAATTCTGGGAATTTCATGACAAACTTTTTGCCGCTAAAAAACTGAACAAGCAAGTGATTAAACAGATTGCAACAGATCTCGGACTTGATATGGCCCGCTTTGAAAATGATGTTAAATCCGCCGAGATATCATCAAAATTAAAAAAAGACATGATCGACGCCCGCAAGGCAGGTGTCACAGGTACACCGACAGTTTTTATTAATGGCCGGATACCCAAACAGAGAAACCTTCAGGGCTTCCAGGCGATCATTGATGACGAGCTGAAAAAAGCAGGCGACAGTAGTTGACTCAATGACTCACCAACCCGTCCATAGAGAGATCACCTTCCCGGATAATTTCAATGCCGGGACTCTCTATGGAGATCTTAACAGAAATCTTCATACTCTTGAAAAAAGCTCCGGTGTTACAATCAACGCAAGGGGATGCGAACTGCGCATTTCCGGCCTTGCTCATGAGGTGGATCTAGTCGCGATACTGCTGGGTCAACTTTACGATCTTGTCGCAAAAGGCTATCCCCTCTACAGCTCTGACCTGGCTTTTGGTCTTAAAATTCTTGAAGCTGACCCCAAAGCAAATCTCAACAGGATTTTTCTCGATAAGGTTTTTGTCACCGCTAAAAACCGGGTGATTTCTCCAAAGACAGAGAATCAAAAATACTATATCGAGGCAATCAGAAATAATGATATAGTTTTTGGTATAGGTCCTGCGGGAACAGGAAAGACCTATCTGGCAGTGGCCATGGCAGTTTCTGCCCTGGTAAATGAACAGGTCCGCTCCATAATCCTTACCCGGCCAGCGGTCGAGGCCGGAGAAAAACTTGGTTTTCTGCCTGGCGATGTAGCTCAGAAAGTAAATCCCTACCTCCGGCCACTTCATGATGCACTTAATGATATGCTTGGCCCTGCAAAGGCAGCTGATCTCATAGATCGTGAGGTGATTGAAATTGCACCTCTTGCTTTTATGCGCGGTCGCACTTTGAGCAACGCCTTTGTTATTCTTGATGAGGCACAGAATACAACCCGTGAACAGATGAAGATGTTTCTTACCAGAATAGGTTTTGACTCCCTCGCTGTTATCACAGGAGATATTACACAGGTCGACCTTCCCAATAAACATCACTCGGGGTTGCTTCAGGCCAAAAAACTGCTCAACAGGATTGAAGGTATCAAATTCTGTGATTTTTCCATGGCTGATGTAGTTCGCCACCCGCTCGTCCAGAAAATCATCAACGCATACGATAATTCCCAGGGAAATAAAAAAGGTTCTAAAAATCGTGCCGACTGACCTTAACTGCAGATACAGCTCCACGGATATTGTTCTCAGCGAAAAACGAATCAGACGCCTCTCCAACTGGATTCTCAGGCAATGTGGGGTGGAGGATCATACTGTCTCCCTGCTCCTCGTGGATGATCCTGAGATCTGCCGGCTGAACAACCAGTACAGGAAAAAAAACAGGCCTACAAATGTTCTTTCCTTTCCTTCTTTCGAATCAGTTGACCAGTCTCTTTTTCATCTGCCGGTCAAAGAACTTGGGGATATCGTTATTTCAGTTGAAACAGCTCGCAGGGAATCAATTGAATATAATCAGAAATTTTACGATAGACTGAGCTGGCTTCTCATCCATGGCATGCTTCATCTGCTCGGCTACGATCACGAAAAATCAGAAAAAAATGCCAGTAAAATGTTCGATAAAGAGGCAGAACTCATAGACAAACTACACCTTCACAGGAGAACCGAAATGGCACAACTTGCAATAAATGTAGATCATATTGCTACTATCAGAGAGGCTCGAGGAATCAGTGAACCTGATCCGGTTTATGCCGCAGCTATCTGCGAAGCAGCCGGTGCATCAGGGATTGTTGTTCATTTACGTGAAGACAGACGCCATATGCAGGACCGTGATATCGTCCTGCTTCGTCAGACTGTAAAAACAAAACTGAACCTGGAGATGGGAGCCAATAAAGAGATTATTAAATTTGCCCTGGATCTTCAGCCCGACCTGATCACCCTGGTACCGGAAAATCGCCAGGAACTGACCACGGAAGGTGGACTTGATGTACTCTCGCAAAAGAAAAAAATTGCAAAGGTCATTGAAAGAATGGATAAAAAGGATATCCCTGTATCAATATTCTGCGACCCCGACAGTAAGCAGATTCAGGCATCAAAAGAGATTGGAGCAACTTTTGTTGAACTGCATACAGGCAGATATTGTGAAGCAGCTGACGATAATGAACTTAATCGCGAATTCCAGCTGCTCGCCGAAGCGGCCGAGGAGGCTTACCAGCTGGATTTACGCGTTTGTGCCGGTCACGGCCTTGACTACCGGAACACTGCACCCATCGCTGCCCTTGACACCATAGAAGAACTCTCCATTGGTCATGCGATTATCTCACGTGCGGTTTTTACCGGCCTTGATCAGGCCGTCAGAGAGATGGCAGCAATTATCAACCAGGCATCACTCTCTTTTTAACTGGCGTCTGAACTGATAATTAAGTTCAACATCAAAGCCATACGCATTCAGGATTGACAAAAATTGTTCCGGTATGGTAAAAGCAACGAACTCGCCTGGATGGTGGAATTGGTAGACACCCGAGACTTAAAATCTCGTGAGCCTTGCGCTCGTGTCGGTTCGAGTCCGACTCTAGGCACCAGTAAACAAAGGTTTTCAGGGTTTAACCACCTTGGAAGCCTTTTTTGTTTTATATGTTTCAGCCCCTAATCTACCCCTAATTTATAGTTTCCTGAAATAAAAAACCCTTCCAATCAAGGCAAGGGGTTTTAACAGCGGTTTTAAAAATGAAATGGAATTTTAGAACGGCTTTTAAGTTGCAGTATGGATAACAAGCAAAGCACCATGCCTTGGGTCAATAGGCTACCGCCCCGTCAAGTGCTTCAATAGAAAGACCTGTATGCTTGTTTCCCTGCTTGGTTATATTGAGCCACTACGCGCAAATTAATATTCGTTTTTGGATATAGGTGTTAGCTGTATGTGTAAAGGACAGAGTAGCAGTTCCGTTTGGTGGTTTGTTTCCGGTTAAGTGTGAGTTTAATCAGGAAAGAAAGAACATCTTCTATAGAAATAGAATCGATCGTTCTTTCTCCGAACTGATTATTGAATTCTCGTAGAACAAATTCAACGCACCTCAGAGTATTTTGTTGAGAATTGGCCTTATAGTACTCCAGGTCGCATTATACTGCTTTTTTGACTTTCATCATCGCACCTCCTCTGATTCCTATGTTGTGAACTCTTCAGAGAATTATATGATGAATGACATTTTATCGATGGTCAATCTTCTTTTTGAAACCAAAAGAGGCAGAGCCATTTTTGCCCCTGCCTCTTCTTTTATATTTGAAGAATACTACCTTTTTCTATTCTCAAGCTGGTCGTCAAGTCTAGGAGCTTGTCTCCCAGCGGAGCAAGCGGTAATCATCTAACGCAGACAAGCTGCAAGTAAGTACCTTGGATGTATCTACCTAGTTTTATGGTTAAAGACCCATCTTCATTTTCTTGTTTTTCTTTACAGCTTTTACGAAGTAAGGTACTTCTTTACAGCTTTTACGAAGTAAGGTACTAAAAACTACTCAATCATGGAATAGCTACCACCGAATAGCCTTGGGACTGGTAACCAGCAACAGAGATGAACCCATTTCCAACATGATCAATTTCTGGCAGTATTGAGCCTGGATCTACACCGAGCACTTTTGCAGCATATAGACATACCTCCATTTTCACCCCATCCTGCTTCATTTTGGTTACTAATCCAGCAAATTCATCCAAGGCTTTTTTATCTTTCTCACTGACACCATCACGATTGGAAGAGATCATTTTGACTGCTGGACCGTGGAAGACTACAGCCACTTCTGGAGATTCCGGCAAAGCACGAACACTTTTATCATCG
This sequence comes from Deltaproteobacteria bacterium, assembly GCA_019306075.1. Taxonomy (GTDB): domain Bacteria; phylum Desulfobacterota; class Desulfobulbia; order Desulfobulbales; family Desulfocapsaceae; genus Desulfomarina. The sequence goes on from JAFDME010000094.1 coordinate 11,127, forward strand.
TACACATTGCGGACCGCCCAGAATACGAGGTTTGCTTTCTGCGGAGATCCCATACTTACATCAAAGACAGCTTTGATTTTATCTACCCCCTTGAGAGCGTTGTATTCGGCTGATACAGCAGAGCTGTTAATCAATGCAAGGAACATCGTGGTAAATAAGAAGATGGAGAAGTGACAAATTGCTAATTTTCTGATCAGTTTCATAACGAACCTCCTTACCATGAACTTTAAAATTGTAATGGCAATAGCAAGGCATACTGAAGAGATCAAACACCTTACTACCTGCGAGAGAAAAAGATACCACATTGTGACACTATGTCAAGGTAGTAAAGATGCTTATGAAAGCCCTCATCTGGTCAGGTACTCCAAAGGCCTATCCGCCAAAAGAGATTGATCCAGAAAATCTTGCAGGTGAAACCTGGCACCTTGTATTCGTGGTTGGGACAAAATCCATTCGCGCGGTGGCCGTATTTTACGTCGTACAGCCCCTTTATCCACAATATACCGGTCCAAATTTCAACGATTACTCAAATTGAATAGTTGGGGTGCCGCTTTTATTAAATCGGTGTTTCTAAGGATCTATTTGTGGCACAATCGTTATGTCAACCGGTCCGTGGTGAGGTTGGGCGGGGAAAGGTGAATCGGTTCCTGCTCGAAAGGTATGGTTCTTGACGATAAGGATTATTGGTTTTCTGGAAAAATCTTTCGTTTTGAAATGCTGTATTTACAGCTGATTCTCCTGGAAGAATATCGAATATTTTAAAGTACCAGAATGCTCCTTTTCTTGTACGTTTTTTAGGCATGGTCAAATCTAAACATATCAGGAAGAGGCTCAACCTGCGAACTACTTTCTAACCGAGGCTTGCCTTGGAACACCTTTCCCTACTGAAACATTGATTGAGTCAAAGTCCATCAGAGGGGGTGATTTTGTGTCTCATATTCAGGAAGGGTCTTCGGAGTTTTCTTTTAGATTAATCTCATTTTCAGCAATCCATGACATAAACAAGGTGTACATGACAGCAAGTACAACTGCACCCGTGAAAAGGCCCATAATCCCTGAGAGCATCATACCGCCCAATGCTCCAAGCAAAATAACCAGCATGGGAATATCTACCCCGCGGCCCATGAGCATCGGTTTTAAAAAACTATCACTTGCTGTGACAAAAATTACCCAGACCAGAAAAATCACTGCGGTGGTAGTACCGGTTATAGAAAAAACATAGACGGCAACCGGCCCGAGCACCAGGATTGGCGGTAATTGACTGACCGCAAGGACCAGGGTGAGTACAGCCCACAGCCCAGCTGCAGGGACGCCGACAAGCACCATACCAATGGCAGCAAGAACAGATTGAATCACAGCCACACCAACAACACCCTGCATAACCCCGCGAATGGTTGCTGTGATCAGGCTCGTGAGCTCCATTCCCTTTTTCCCGGCAACACGCGTAATTATACTTTCTGCAATAGTAGAGCTTTCCTCTGATTTAGCCAGGAAAACACCGGCAATAACCGTTGAGATGATGACCATGAAAATCCCAAGCAATCCTCCTCCCACGGAGCCAAGCAGCGCCCCGGCAGCTGATTTAATCTGGGGAGCAAATTGTTTCAGAGCCCCTTCAAGGTTTGTTGAAGCCAGTTTCCAGCTTTTATAGACACTATCTCCGATAACGGGCCAGTCAGCGACAGTTTCCGGCGGAGGTGGAATAGCAAGGGATCTGCTTTCCATACTCTCCGTCATCCCCTGAATCGTTTCAACGGATGATATGGTAAGCATCACCGAAGGAATAATCAGGGCGGCAATAATCACCAGTACGAAGAAACCGGAGGCAAGAGACTTTCTGCCACCCAGCATTTTGGCAAGCTTTGCAATAAATGGTTCGACGGCAACTGCTAGAATAATTCCCCAAATAACAGGAATCAAAAATGGCTTTATCAATTGAAAGGTCCAGATGACCAGTATTCCGAGGATTGCAATTTTTATTACAATCTCAATTATTTGTTTGGTAAATATTTCATTTTTTTCTGTCTGTTCATCCATCTATTTTTTCCTCCAGTTTGATTGCCTGTATGATAAATTTTATTGAATACTCTTCTCAACTTCTTCTCCAGTTAACGCCCAGGCCTGCCTGCACGCCTCTTGACCGTCTTCAGGGATTTCATCTGCAAAGATTCTCCGAAGCGGTACATGAA
>JAFDME010000095.1 GCA_019306075.1 Deltaproteobacteria bacterium
TGTCCCGGCAGCGGAGCTGGGGTGTACCTATCACAGTGATAAGCTGCAGGAGCTGTGGAGAGGTTGTAAAGAGCGAAGCGCTGATTGAAAAAATCGACGAACTGTTTCTTAAAGAGGGGGCGGATGCCTGGTTCAGTCACGGGGTTGAAGATTTCCTCGAAGAGGGGACAACATGTGCATCCTGCGGTTCCACTGACTTTGTAAAAGAAGAGGACATACTTGATGTCTGGTTCGATTCCGGTGTCAGCCATGCCGCTGTCTGTGAAGAACGGGTTGAGCTTGATTCTCCGGCGGATCTCTACCTTGAGGGGAGTGATCAGCACCGGGGGTGGTTTCAGAGTTCACTCCTGTCATCCGTTGGTACTCGTGGTACAGCACCGTTTAAAGGTGTTCTTACCCATGGTTATGTGGTTGATGGTCAGGGCAAAAAGATGTCAAAGTCTGTCGGGAATGTTGTGGCCCCCGGTGAAGTTATAGAGAAGTATGGTGCAGAAATTCTCAGGCTCTGGGTCGCCAGTGAAGATTACCGGGATGATATTAAGGTTTCAGATGAAATTTTAAAACAGGTTTCAGATTCCTATAGAAAGGTTCGCAACACGATCCGCTATATGCTCGGAAATCTCAGTGACTTTAAACAGGCGGAACATGGAGTTGCCGTTAAAGATCTCCCTGAACTGGATCGCTGGGCCCTGGCGAAATTTGAAGAATTCAGAGCGAAGGTAATAAAAGGGTATGAAAAATATGAATTTCATACGATCTACCAGGCGATGAACTATTTCTGTGGCACAACGATGAGTGCCTTTTATCTTGATATCGTAAAAGATCGTCTCTATGTTTCCGGTACCCATTCACATTTGAGAAGGTCTGCTCAATCGGTTCTCTTTGAAATTCTTGACGGGTTGTTGAGGCTTCTTGCGCCCATCCTCTGTTTCACTGCAGAAGAGGCCTGGAATAGTTTGCACACCCTTGATCAGAGAGATTCCATAGATAAAGGAATTTTCTTCGTTGATTTTCCGGATTCTCTTGCAGTTACCGGTTGCGATAGTGAAATGATGAAAAAATGGGAGCGACTGATCACTCTTCGTTCCGAAATCACCAAAGCTCTTGAAATTGCCCGCAGGGAAAAGGTGATAGGTCATTCTCTTGAGGCAGAGGTCCTGATTAAAACTGCAGATGACGATCTCGCCTCATTTCTGGAAGAGGAATGGCAGACAGTAAAAGAGATTTCTATTATCTCTGAGTTGTCACATCTGCGAGATGAAGCAGGTGACAGCGGCATTATTTTTGAAAGTGAGGAAATCAAAGGTGTTACTATCCATGTTCTTGCTGCCGGCGGGGATAAATGTGAGCGATGCTGGATTCGTTCAACAACAGTGGGGGAACACCAGGAACACCCGGAAATATGTGAGCGGTGTGTCGCTGTAGTTACCGGAGATCTGCTGTAAATGGCATATTTTGCTGTCCTTGCCATGACGGTTATTATTGATCAGGTTACCAAGGCATGGGTTATGCGTTCCTTTGAACTCTATCAGTCAAAGGAGGTGATACCCGGTCTGTTTAACCTGGTCTATGTTACCAACACCGGTGCTGCCTTCAGTATGCTTGCCGACGTTGAGTCTCCCTGGAAACATTATTTTTTTTTACTGGTCGGCAGTGGCGCCATCATTGGCTTGACCGTGGTCAGTTTCAGGATGAGAGAGGACAACAGGTTGTATACCATTGCCCTTGCTCTTATCTGTGGAGGTGCCGCCGGTAATATAATTGACAGGGTTCGTTTCGGCTCCGTGGTCGATTTCCTCGATTTTTACTTCAGGGAATACCACTGGCCTGCGTTTAACATTGCCGACTCTGCAATATGTCTTGGTGCAGGGTTGTTTCTTATTGTCAATATTTTTGATTCACGTAAACAGAAAAAATGAGGTGTTTAATGAAAGTTGCAGTACTTTTTCCCGGTCAGGGATCGCAATATCTTGGAATGGGAGAAGAATTTGTCAAAAACGATACTGATTGTGCCGCGTTAATGGAAATGGCCGAATCAACCTGTAAATTGGATCTGGCTGCCTTGTGTACCGAGGGAAGCATGGAAGAGCTTACCAGAGCAACTAATTTACAGCCAGCCATAACGGTAACCAATTTGATCTGCTGGCAGGCTTTTCAAAAAGCGGTTGGGGATGACTTTGAGGTCAGCTGTTTTGCCGGCCACAGCCTTGGTGAATATTCTGCCCTTTTTGCGGCGGGTGTTGTCACGGCTGAAGACACTATGAAACTGGTGAGCAAACGAGGTGCGCTTATGGAGCGTGAAGGCGTAGCTAATCCCGGTGGCATGCGTGCTGTCCTCGGTCTTACAATTGAAGAGATTGAAAGGATCATTGAAAGCTGTTCAGATTGTGGCATCGTTACTGCGGCAAACCACAACACCCCGCAGCAGATTGTTATTTCCGGGAGTATGGAAGGATTGGATGCGGTGACTGTTAAAGCCGAGGAACTCGGGGGGAAAGTAATACCGCTTAATGTCAGTATCGCCAATCACAGCCCATTGGTCGCCGGTGCTGTCGCGGATTTCCAGGAATTTATGGATGAAATTGAATTCAGACAGCCAAAAATCCCGGTCTATTTTAATGTGTCTTCCAAGCCAGAGAAGGCAGACGATAAAATCAAGTCAATCATGGCAAGGCAGATTGCCTCCAGGGTTCGATGGTGTGAAATTATTCAGTCGATGATCAGTGATGGGGTTGATACTTTTATAGAAATTGGTCCCAAAAGTGTCCTTAAAGGCATGATGAGGAAAATTATACCAAAGGGCGCCAATATCACTTCTCTTCAGTTCGATTCTCCTGAATCTCTTGCAAAATGTCTGGTTAAACTGCAGGTGAATTAGAGGGAAGCCAACAGACTATATTTGATGTTAAAAAAATACCCTTATCCGTTTCTTGCTTTTTGACAATTATTATGGAATAAGGCGCTAACCTGGAGATACTATTTTGTTATTATCAGTTGTTGTTCCACTGCTGAACGAGGAAGAAAATATTCCGTTGTTATATGATGAACTTATGGATGTTCTTCCTGGTATAGCCGAGGACTACGAGGTCATATTCATTGATGACGGCAGCACTGATAACAGTCTTTCAATCTTGAAAGAGATCCAGGAAAAGAACAGTCATATAGTGGTTATCACCTTTAGAAAGAACTTTGGTCAGACCGCGGCAATGGCCGCTGGGTTTGATTATGCACGGGGGGATATTATAATCACCATGGACGGTGACCTGCAGAATGACCCTCATGATATTCCCAAGCTTCTGGAACAGATTGATGCCGGAAATGATGTTGTTACCGGATGGAGATATGACCGAAAGGATCCTTTTATAAATAGAAGACTGCCTTCAATCATCGCAAATAAAATCATTTCCAAAATCACGGGCGTCAACCTCCATGACTATGGCTGCACTCTTAAGGCTTTTAAGAGGGAGGTTGTCAAAAATGTTCGGTTGTATGGGGAGATGCATCGGTTTATCCCGGCTATAGCCAGTGGTATGGGCATAGACTTTACCGAGGTAAAGGTGAATCACCGGCCGCGACGATTCGGTTCTTCCAAATATGGGATTTCACGAACGATTCGTGTTATTCTTGACCTTATAACTGTTAAATTTCTGCTCAGTTATGCTACAAGGCCAATTCAGGTTTTTGGTTTCCTGGGTGTTATTTCAGGAGGAATCGGTTTTCTGATAGCCCTGGTAATGACCATACAGCGTCAGTTTTTCCATGTTCCCCTCGCCGACAGACCGCTTCTTTTCCTCGCGGTACTGCTCATTTTTATCGGCGTCCAGTTTGTCACTCTTGGCCTGATCGCGGAACTGCAGGCCAGAACCTATCACGAGTCGCAGAATAAGCCTGTATATTATGTGAAAGACGTTTTCGGGTCAGTGGAGCAGCGCGGAGAAGAGTGATGTCCGTCAATCAGGCGCTGATCGATATCATCATACCCAACTGGAATGGCGAGCAGATGCTTGCTGATTGTCTGCACTCCCTTGAGAAGCAGACGTTCTCCGGTTTTCGTGTCATTGTTGTAGACAATGGTTCGACGGATGGATCCATAGCCTTGCTTGAAACCGAATTTACCGATGTGATGATTCTCCGTTTCAGTAAAAACAGCGGATTTACAACCGCGGTAAACAGAGGAATCAGTGAATCATCTGCACCATGGCTGCTGCTGTTGAATAATGATATGGAGATTGCCTCCGACTGCCTTGAAAACCTCCATCGTGCCATAAAAAATTATCCGGATTATCAGTTTTTTGCCCTGAAGATGATGAACTTTCATAATCGACAGTTGATAGACGGGGCCGGGGATGCTGTTCTTCGTGGTGGAGTAGGTTATCGTCTCGGTACCATGGAAAACGACAGCGACTATTATGGACAGGACAGGGACACTTTTGGCGCCTGCGCCGGGGCAGGACTGTACAGCAGGAAGTTGTTTGAGGAGGCGGGGGTTTTTGATCCTGATTTTTTTGCCTACCTTGAAGACGTTGATCTCAACCTCCGGGCAAGAAGAAGAGGAATGCAGTGCCGTTATATTGCTTCCGCTGTAGTCTATCATATTGGGAGTGCCACATCTGGCTCAAAAATAAATGAGTTCACAGTCCGTCTCTCCACCAGAAACAATATCCATGTTCTGCTGAAAAATTATTCTTTATGGATGTTTCTTCGCTTTCTTCCCTCAATTGTCGTATACCAGTTGATGTGGGCTCTGTTCTCTTTGTTAAAAGGAATGATTATTCCCTATATCAGGGGGATTGTTCAGGGATTGAAAACAGCACCACACTTTTTGAAAAAGCGAAAAGCAATTTTGAGCAGGGAGAAGAATATCCGTGAAAAAGAACTTGTCAGGCTGATACGTTCAGCCGAGCTGGAAGCGGTAAACTCAATTATGGCAAGGAGAAGTGCTGCAGGTAAAAACAACTTATTACTGATCTGTTACCGCAAGATCTTTTTATAATTTCTCGTTTATGGAAAGAGCTGTATATATAATTATCGTAACCCACGACTCCGCAGACGTTCTGCCGACCTGCCTTGAGCATCTCTCAGCTCAGAGCAGTCCCCCGACCTCTATTATTATTGTTGACAGCGGTTCTCCAGACAGCCGATATCTTGACTCCTTTGCTGATAGAGCTGGGACCACCCTTGTCAGGTCAGATAACATGGGTTTTTCCAGAGCAAATAATCTCGGCTATAAAGAGATCGCCGGCAGGGAAGGGATAGTGGTATTTCTTAATCCGGATACTTTTTTGCCTCCTGATTATATTGCTCAGGCAATAGATATTCTGGAAGAGAATCATGCTGCTGCTATTGTTTCGGGGAAACTTCTCGGGTTTGACATTGAAAAGGGAGCTGCTACAGGAAAGATCGACTCGACCGGTATTTTCAGGAAATGGTATGGACGCTGGTATGATCGTGGTAAGGGCGAGGATGACAGCAATCGATATAATTCAGCAGAGGAAATTCCGGCAGTCTGTGGTGCTCTGATGATCTGCAGGATGGATTCACTGCAGAAATATAACTGCGAGGTTTTTGACAGTGATTTTTTCCTCTACAAAGAAGATATAGAACTCAGTCTGCGATTGCGCAGGGATGGCTGGAAGCTGCTCTATGACCCACGCCTGGTTGCCTTCCACTGTCGGGGCTGGCAGAATAAGAGAAAAAAGATGGGTTTTTCTCTCAGACTTACGGCTGCAGAAAATGAGCTGCTTCTCTATCGGAAGAACCCTTCTCCATATGTCTTATGGGCCCTGCTGAAGTATATTTCTGTTGCTGTCTTTCGACTGTAAATTCCATGCCGGTGCCATGAAATACATTCTGCGGATGAAGGTATAAAGAGTTTCAAATCAAAACCGCTATGATTCAAAAATCAGAACAGGATCCGACTGTCAGCGTCATTGTTCCAACTCTTAACGGTGCGGAGACACTGCCGGATTTTTTTTCAGCCCTGTATCGTCAGGACCTCCGGCCGGTTGAAATCCTTGTTGCCGATTCATCTTCCACAGACAGGACGGTTGCTATCTGTATTGAGAACGGGGCGAAGGTGCTATCGATACCCGGGGCTGAATTTGATCATGGTGGTACCAGATCATCACTTGCAAAACAGGCTGCCGGAGATATTCTGGTTTTTTTCACACAGGACGCAATTCTGGCCGGTGATAATGCGCTCAGATTGCTGGTCGACCCTCTCCTTTCTGATGAAATCTGTGCAGGTTCATACGGAAGACAACTTCCATCAGCCAACGCAAGCTGGAATGCCGGTTTTCTGCGGGAGTTTAATTACCCGGAGGAATCATTTCGGCAGACTTTCGCTGATAGAGCGCGGCTTGGCCTGAAAACAATTTTCACTTCCAATTCTTTTGCCGCATATAAAAAGTCAATTTTATTTGAAGTTGGCTGTTTCAGGAACGGTTTGATTTTTGGCGAGGATACCTGTACTGTTGGAAGAATTCTTGAGGCAGGATATACAATAGCCTACGTTGGTGAAGGTGCAGTCTATCATAGTCATAATTATTCTTTCAGGGAGGAGTTTCGGAGGTCATTTGATACCGGTGTATTGCATAGTTCGGAGGAATGGTTACTTCATACTTTTGGAAAAGCTGAGGGAATCGGCCTGAAATTTTTCAAGTCCGGTCTCAAAAGACTCAGGAAAGAACATCGCTATCCCCTTATGATTGAATTTACGGTCCGTACAGGAATGAAATTTGCCGGTTATAAATTCGGCAGGCAGTTTAAATATCTGCCATCTCCGATGCGGCCGCTTCTCAGCATGAACAGAACCTGGTGGCAAAAAAACAGTTGATCCTCCGATCGTAATAACCCGTTGAAACCCCGTCATCAATTATATGCTATCAATTAATCTTCGCGAGCAGAGCTCTCTTATTGCCAGGCTTCTGCATTTAATCGACTGCTGCATGGCTGTCGGCTACTTATCACTATTGGTATTCTGGTATAGAGTCCCCTGGTCTCCTTACTATAACCGTCTTGTGATAATCGCCTTTATTCTCTGCTTTGTCAGTTTTCAGTCCTTTCAGCTGTACCGGTCCTGGCGAGGCTGGAAATATTTTGTTGAATTCCTGGTTATTCTGAAAGCCTGGGCTGCTGTAATCGGTCTGTTACTCTTCTATTTTTTTATTTTCAAACTATCTGAAGGATATTCGAGAGTTGTTTTCCTGGTATGGTCCATTACAACTCCCATTCTTCTTTTCTTTCTTCATCTTCTGGCAAGAAAAATTCTACGTTTAGCAAGAGCCAAAGGGAAAAATATAAGAAGGGCTGTGGTGGTTGGCGCCGGTGATCTCGGAGTTAATCTGGTTAAGGAAGTGGAAGGAATGCCCTGGTCAGGTATTGAGGTCATCGGTTTTTTTGATGACAAAGTTGATGAAGAGACAGTGACCGAGGTTCACGGAAAACCGATTCTGGGTAATATATCTCTGATAAATGACTACCTGACCAGACATGAAATAGACTATGTCTATATTGCTCTTCCCATGCGGGCAGAGAAAAAAATATTTTCGATTTTGAGGGAATGCAGATCCCTTGGGGCCCGTATTTATCTCGTACCCGATCTCTATGTCTTTGGTTTGCACCACGCTGAAATTCAATCACTGGGCGATCTCCTTATTCTTAATTTTAACCCCAACACCGAATGGAAACGGAGTTTTGATCTGCTCTTTTCTATTTCAGTTCTTATAGCTACAGCCCCGCTTACCCTGTTTATTGCAGCCCTTATAAAACTCAGCGATGGCGGCCCTGTGTTTTATCGTCATAAACGGATAACCGCTACCGGTAAATCTTTTAACTGTCTCAAATTTCGAACAATGCGGGTTGGAGCTGAGGGAGAATTGAAAAAACTTCTCGCTGATAATAAAGAGCTGAGAAATGAGTGGGAACATCATTTTAAACTTAAAAATGATCCCCGTATTACCAGGATCGGACATTTTCTCAGGCGAACAAGCCTGGATGAATTTCCCCAGTTTATCAATGTTGTGAGAGGGACTATGAGTGTCGTTGGTGCCAGACCTATTGTTTTTGATGAGCTGAGTGACTTTTACAAGGACAGTGCAGGCAGATATTGCTCCATGAAACCGGGGATAACCGGACCATGGCAGATTGGCCATCGCTCCGATGTGGATGAGTATGAAGAGCGGGTTCGAATGGATGACTGGTATATACTTAACTATTCACTCTGGAATGATATTAAAATAGTGGCCAAGACAGCTCTTGTAGTGTTGAAAGGTAAAGGAGCTTACTGATGGTGCCCCGCAACACTTTGAATATACCTTTAAGTAGCCCTGAACTTCTGCCTGAAAAATGATAAATTGGGGCTTAATCCATTGAATTGATGCATGTTTCTGGCTACGGAAACCTGCTCACCTGAAATAATATCGTACCGGAGAGGTTACTATGCCCACTGTTTTTGCCGGCAAAAATATTGTTATCGGAGTCACCGGATCCATTGCCGCCTTTAAGGTGGCAGGATGGGTTTCCACCCTTGCCAAAGAAGAAGCCAATGTTTCAGTGATACTGACCGAAAGCGGCTCCAGGTTTGTCACCCCTCTCACCTTTTCAGCACTTTCCGGCAACAAAACTTACGGCTCAATGTTTGATGATAGGGATGATCCCATGGTTCATATCACTCTGGGTCAGAATGCTGATATCATGCTCATTGCCCCCGCAACGGCGAATACGATCGCCAGGCTGGCAAACGGTATTGCTGATGATCTGCTTACAACAACAGCACTTGTAACCAGAGCAGAGATTCTTATCTGCCCGGCGATGAACAGCCGCATGTATTCCCATCAGATGACCCGGGAAAACATCGCAAAGCTTAAGGCCGCAGGGTACCAGCTCATTGATCCGGCCCATGGCATGATGGCCTGCAAGGATGAAGGGGAGGGCAGGCTTGCAGAATGGGAGGATGTTGTTGAGTATATGGCAAAATCGCTTACTCCCCAGGATCTTTCAGGGAAAAAAGTACTTGTAACTGCCGGGCCAACCAGGGAACATCTGGATCCTGCACGATTCTTAAGCAACAGATCTTCAGGAAAAATGGGATATGCCATGGCCAGCGCCGCCTTTCGAAGAGGTGCGGAGGTGACACTTGTAAGCGGTCCTTCAACTCTGTCCTCTCCTGCCGGGGTAGCAACGGTTTCTGTGGAATCTGCAGAAGATATGTATAATGCAGTGATAGGCCGGGCTGATTCCATGGATATTATAGTGAAAAGTGCTGCTGTTGCAGATTACAGGCCAGCAGAAACAGCCCGTCATAAGGTTAAGAAAGAACAGATAGAGGGCCAACTTCTGCTGAGCCGCAATCGGGATATCCTCTTTGAACTTGGCAGGAAAAAGGGTGAAGGGCAGATACTGGTCGGATTTGCAGCTGAGAGTCAGCATCTGCATGAGGCCGGCAAAAATAAACTGCTGAAGAAAAACCTTGATCTTATCGCAGTTAACGATATCAGCGGCAATGACACCGGTTTTGAATCGGGTACTAATCAGGTTCTGCTGATCTCCGCTAAAAAAACGAAGCGCCTGCCTCACACGAGCAAGGAACATACCGCTGATCTTATATGGGATGAAATAGTCCTACAATAATGGAAAAAAAAGAGCGCAGTATCCTCACAGTGACCTGTTATGGTCACTTCATGAGTCATTTTAATATGCTCGTTTTTCCCGCTGTTCTTCTGCCCTTATCCGCCAGGCTCAACCTACCGATGACGGAGACTCTGGGCCTCTCCTTTATGATGTACCTTCTCTTCGGATTGACTGCTCTTCCCTGGGGGCTCCTTGCTGACCGGTTTGGCCCCAGACCGCTTCTTATTCTTTACCACCTCGGGGCAGGAGTGTCCGCACTGTCTGCAGCCCTGTATGCTGATGATCCTTTTCTTTTCAGTATATCTCTTGCGGGGATCGGTTTGTTTTCCGGTATATACCATCCTGCCGGGTTGGGATGGATAGCCGGCTCAATTGAAAAAACAAGCAGGGCAATGGCCTACAACGGCATGTTCGGCAATCTGGGCCTTGCCACAGCACCTCTTCTTGCCGGTGTCATAAATTATCTCTATGGAGTCAATGTCCTCTATACCATAGTTGCCGTTATGAATCTGCAGGGATTGATATTTCTCTATTTTTGTAAAAAGGGTGGTGAAAGATCCGCATCAAACAAAAAAATTTCAACAGGAAGTTTTACAACTTGGACCCCTTTTTTTATTCTCCTTATTGCCATGATGCTTGGAGGGATTGTTTACCGGGGAACATCCGTCACCCTGCCATCATATCTTGAACTGAAAAACAGTGGTCTGTACAATGTTCTGGCAGGTCTGACCGGAGGAATAGGCACCCCAAATGTCACCGCTACCGCCTTTACTTCAGGTATTTATCTATTAGGGATGGCTGGTCAGTTTGCCGGAGGTCGGGCAGGGGAGAAGTATGACCTTCGTTTCAGCTATTTATTTTTTCATGCCATCACCATTCCTGCGGCCATTGGAATGGCACTGACTACGGATATGACTCTTGTCGTTTTTGCCGCAATTCACAGCTTTTTTCTACTCGGTATGCAGCCCATTGAAAATACTCTGGTCGCGAGACTGACTCCAGATAGTCTTATCAGCTCGGCTTATGGAATGAAGTTTATCCTTACCTTCGGGGTGGGTGCATTGAGTGTTAAAATAATCAAAATTGTGGAGGCAAACCTGGGGATGGAGTCTGTCTTCCTGGTCCTCGC
>JAFDME010000096.1 GCA_019306075.1 Deltaproteobacteria bacterium
GTCCAAAGATGGTATGCTTGCCGTCAAGCCAGGGAGTGGCAACATGGGTGATGAAAAACTGGCTGCCGTTGGTTCCCGGTCCGGAGTTGGCCATGGAAAGAATTCCAGGTCCGGAGTGGGTCAGGGTCGAGTCAAACTCATCAGGAAAAGTGTAACCGGGTCCACCGGTACCGGTGCCAAGGGGGCAGCCACCCTGGATCATGAAATCATCAATGACCCTGTGAAATTTCAACCCGTCATAAAATTTGGTTCCTTTTTTTCCTGATCCACCGCCAAGATCCTTTGTTCCCTCGGCCAGTCCCACAAAATTGGCAACAGTGAGGGGAGTTTTTTTATATTCAAGGGCACAGGTTATATCTCCTTTGGATGTATCAAATACCACGTAGAGACCGTCTTTTAATTTCGATTTTGCCATTCCAGATTCTCCGGATAGAGTTAATAGTAGTAAAACAAGTGCAGACAGACCGAGTATTCTATGCATCGATTCACCTTTTGCAAAGGGTTAGTTATTTAAATAGAGCTGTTTTTAAACGGTATTCGCTACTGTTGGTCTTTCATACTCCATTTTTATGATTTTGAAAATGAGATTGGTACCTTACTTCGTAAAAGCTGTAAAGAAAAACAGGTAAGCGAAGACTCCGAGAAAATGAAGAAGGGTATTTAAACATAAAACTAGGTGGATACCTCCAAGTACTTACTTGCAGCTTGTCTGCGTTAGCAGGCTGCCTTATAATAGTGCCTTACTGGCAAACTTCAGCCTACAGCTATTAACCTCGGTTGCGGGCAACGCCAGCTTTGGATGAGCCACATTTATGGATGCATCATTGGCTGCCTGGGATTGCTCAGTTCCACCGGGAAAGTTTTTTCGATCGGTTCATTATTCTCGCTGCGAAGGATTTTAATCTCAACAGTGTCACCGCTTCGGGTACCCAGCATGGCTATTCGCAGGTCAGCCATTTCCTCAATCGGTTCATTATTTACCGATACCAGGATATCACCGCTCAGCAGACCGGCTTCGCCGGCCTTACCATGGGGGCTGATTTGACTTATTTTTAAATATTTTTCCTCATCGTTAACTACGGGAGTGAGGACAATACCGATTCGGGGTGTCTCCGGTAGATCTGATGCAGTTGCGAGAAAAAAGAAATCCGCAATGGCTGCAAGATTTTCGGGGCCGGATGCGTCATAAATGTTTAAAAGTGAAGATTGTTCAATATTAACTCTTCTCTTGACCCGCGGGGGGATCCCGGAGTCTTTACGGGTATGCTGCGTTCCGGCGAGAACAACCATCTTCCTGGTCGGATATCTTTTCAGGTGATCTGCAATGTTCTGGGCCATTGTCTCATCCCACAGGGCCTGTGCCTGGATAAATCCGCTCATTTTTCCCTGTCCATGGCCGCCGTCCGCATGAACACTGTTCATAAAGGCAAGATGATCTCTGTAACCGGGCAGGTCAAGATCACGCTCGGCCGGCAGGGATTTGAGTGAATCTTTTTTAAGATTGTCAGTGTTTCCCGAACTGAACACCTCGGAGACAATGCTCTTATCAAGATTGAGGCCGATAACCGGAATTTTTTTCCTTTTGGCAAAGTTGATGATATCCCTGAAGTAACGGTAATCATAACGCCAGACATTAAAGTAGGCAGATTCTCTGAGGAAGGTTTTTTCATCGTCAGGTTTTTCTCCAAGGATATATTGGTCCAGGGCAATTTGACTGCTGGCCGGAAACATCTCCATGCCGATAGAAATATCGGGATCTTTTGCGTACAGTGCCTCGATAATGTGAAGCTGCAGTAGATGGTCACTCCAGGAAGTATGGGTTTCTCCAACATAGACAACCCTTGAATTACTCAGCTGGTCAACGATTTTGTCAAATGAATTGAGATCGACAGTCTTTCCTCCGCCCGGCAGGCTTTCCATTACAGTGAGAATACCGGACTGGGAGGGAGTAATGGTTTTTTTCAGGCTGCGACCGTGCAAAAAATGAAGAAAAGAATATTTACCGTAATGACTTAAACGACGGGCCACTGATTCCGTTTCTTCCACATTTGAACTTGTGACCAGGACCGCGACATGATCAGGGTTAAGCGGGTTAGTACGAACATCAAGAGTAAAGCCGCTGGTACTGTGACCAGGATCTGCAAAGAGTGAACGTGCGGGCTTCTGGTCCATCCCGAGAAAGAGCAGGCTGTTTTCGCTCAGTTCCTGGTTGGAAACATCTGCAGACAATTTGATATTCAGATCGCCTGTTCCGAGAGAGTTGAGAAATGAGCTAAAGACGACCCGTTCTTTCTCTGATGCAAGAATTATGAGCCTGCTTTCTGCACCTATAAATTCTGACCATACCGGCGAAGTTTCCGCCGGGGCAAGCATTCTTAAAAATGAATATTCCGGATCAAGGGTAAATTCAAGAGGTCTGCTGTCAAGAGGAATGGATATGCGATTATCTTTCTGATTGATAAACTGAGTATAAATTGTTGTGCCGTTTATGGTTGTTATGTGGACAGGAACGACCAGGGAAAAAGGTGATTCCGTCAATTGAAGCAGGGTAAATGAGAGAACAGGTCTGTTTTCTATCGAGCCGATCTCTGCATCCTTTACCTGGAGAGAAGGGATCTCTGTCTGCTCCAGTCTTTCCTGAAAAAATCTTTCAAGTTTCTGACCGGATGCAGCCTCAAAGCTCTTCTGCAGATCTTCCCATGAGGCTTTTTTTCCCTTATTTTCAGAATAAAAGAGACGAATTGCCCTGCTAAATGGCTGTGATCCTATTTTTTTCTTCAGCTCATGAAATAGCAGTGCTCCTCTTGTGTATCCTACTGCGCGTCTGGCTTTGGCGAACTGTTGATTGTGGCTGGCCGAGTCAAATTTTTCAAGGGGAATAACCGTATCGTCATGGACATAACTGAGATATGTGGAGATAGCCTCCTTTCTGGCCTGGCTTCCCTGACCTTTTTTTGTTCTGTAGCTATAGTCAGAGAGATAGGATGTTAATCCTTCACACCAGTTTCCTCGACTATAATCCACATCCACACTGTTGCCAAACCAGGAGTGGAGGATTTCGTGGCCAAGGGATGTCTCTTTGATAAACGGCAGTCGCAGAACTGTTTGACCGATAAGAGTGAAGCCGGGAAAACCAAAACCTGTCGGCAGTCTGTTTGCGGTTATAACATAGTGAGGATAAGGAAATGGTCCGATCTCCTTTTCATAGCGTTCAAGAAAACGGCCGGCAGCGTCAAGATAGTCGTCTGCAAGGCCCTTGTCTTCAGGGAAAAAGAGAGTATAAACAGAAAGTCCTTTTCGTATGGTACGTTTTTTATGGGAGTAGGGCCCGGCGACGAAGTGGATAGTGCGGGAGGCTGTGGAAAAGGTGGCTGTTACTTTATTGCCTGATCTTTGCAGGGGAAAGAGATTTGCCTCTGTTACTGCTGTAAAACTCTGAGGCAGAGCGGCGGTTAAGTGGAACTGCATTGCCTTATCCGGAACTGGATACCAGCCGTGCATAAGGGAGATACCCCGGTGTGAGATCAGATTTTCTAAGCTATTGGTTATTGTTCTGGTATATGATATGTACAGTTCTTTTGATTTACCAGTTGCCGGTATGAGGAGTCTGTTATGCACAGGTTGCAACTCTTTTTTGCTGCTGCTGCCATCTTTTAGAAGGATACCTGTTATGGTCAGCCCGTTAAGTTCAAGGCTGAGAGCCTGGTTGGCCTTAACTGTAATCCTGGCAGTTCCTTCAAGGAGATGTTTTTCCAGGTTAAAAGTAATTGAGATCTGGTAATCTTCTTCCACTGTTACTGCTTGTGCTGAAACTCCGGAGATTACTGTAAAGGGGATAAGGCATAGTGGGAAAAAAAAGGTAAAAAATTTAATAATGTATAGCATCAGGAAACTTCCTTATAATATTGTTGTTTGGTGGTAAAACAATTCATCTTGAGGCGTGGTTTCCTCTCTGCTTTCTTCTGTGTCACGGGAGGAGAGAGGGGCGCAGCCTGCTGGAATGCGGTGCCTGAATTATGCGGGGGAAACATGGAACAGCGATTGATTAAAATTGTTGGTTTGAATAGTCGGTTTACTCATTCCTGCCTGCCGCTTTTCTATCTGCGGAATGAGCTGGAAACAAATTGTTCCGCCTTCAGTCATGAAATACTTCAACTCTCCATTAATGACAACTACTATAAGACACTGCTTCGCATCACTGCGGACTCACCTAAGTTTGTTTTTTTTTCTGCTGCAGTGTGGAACAGTAGTATTATTGAAAATCTTGTGCAAGACATAAACAGGTGTTTGCCACATTGCGGCATTGTTATCGGAGGACCACAGGCCGGGGTACTGAGAGAGAGGTTGGCCTCAGGTGCATGTACCACCGTTACTGGTGAAATTGAGGCCGTTGACAGAGACTTTTATGAGGATCTTGCAGGGGAGTGCTTGAAGCCACGATATGAAGGATCTTTTTTTGCGATGGAGAAGCACTCCTTCAGTTATCCTTACAGGGAGGAAGATTTTGAATCCCACCTGAAAAACAGGCATGTATATTATGAGAGTTCGAGGGGCTGTCCCTTCAGCTGTACATATTGTCTGTCTGCTGGTGAGAGAGGTGTATATCATAAGGACCTGGCAGATGTCGAAGCCGAGCTGACAGATATTCTTCATCATCAGCCGAAGGTTGTCAGATTTATTGATCGGACCTTTAACGATATCCCCGGCAGGGCACTGGCCATATGGGAATTTCTGGCGGAGCAGGACGGGGATACCCTCTTTCATTTTGAGATAGCTCCGGAACGTTTCAGCGAGGAGATGTTTGACTTTCTGGCAACTGTTCCAAGTGGCCGTTTTCAGTTTGAAATTGGTGTTCAGTCAACTCATGTGCCTACCCTTGAAGCGGTAAGGAGAAAGGCAGACCCCGAACGGGTTCATGACATTGTTTCACGGCTTGCAGAGTTGCAGAATATTCATCTCCATATTGATCTTATTCTGGGGTTGCCTTTTGAAACAAAAGAAAGCTTTGCCAGGTCTTTTACAGCACTCTTTGCTATGGGAGCACATCATATACAAATGGGATTACTTAAAATTCTCCCCGACACTCCTATCTGTGACAGTGTTGATAATTTTGCATATACCAGTTGTGTTGAGCCGCCATATTCTATCCTGAAAAGCCGGTGGATGGATCACGATTGTCTCAGCGAGTTATACTGGTTCTCTGAATGTGTTGAAAAGTTTATGAATAATCGCTATTTTGTTTCACTTTGGCACTATCTGAGGGAAGGAGGGGACGATATTTCCATATTTTTTACTGAACTGCTGGATATTTGTCGTCAGAGTGGATTCTTTCAACTTGCTCCCACACATGGACTTATGGTCGAAAAATTATGTGGACTGTTAACAGGCCGGAAAGACTGGGATCTCATCCGGGAACTTTTGAGGTATGACTGGCTTCGTTGCGGTCACAGGTTTTTACCTGAATACCTTGCCATTGACGGGAGCTGCGAGCAGCCGGCTGATACAAGGAAATCTTTGTACAGGATTTTACCGGAGGAAATAGATAGTATATACAAAAAAGAGGGACGGAACCATTTTTTCAAAAAATCTTTTTTCATGCGGATGAGTGATCGTGCCCTGCAGGCAGCAGGACTTTCCTGCTCAGGCAGGGAAGGTTGTGTCTGCATTGTGCGTGAACGTGAAGATAATTTCTATGGTTTTAATAAAGTGCTTCTTTTCTGACACTGTGAAGTGGTTTTTTAATAGTGATAATGCATTGTTTTAAATGATTAAATTGGTTTTTACATTACTGTCGACAGTCAGGGATTAAGGGAGAATTTCATGTCACATTATAAAATTAAAAAGATTAATGCCATTGCTGAAGAGGGATTGCAGCTTTTTACAGATTCATTTGAGGTATCGCCGGAAGAGGAGTCCCCGGACGGAATAGTTCTGCGGAGTTCCCCGCTGAATGTCGATGATTATCCATCTCTGCTGGCAGTTGCAAGGGCTGGTGCAGGCACGAATAATATTAATGTTGACCGCGCTACTGAGAAGGGTATCTGTGTCTTTAATACTCCCGGGGCAAACGCCAATGCGGTCGTTGATCTCGTTTTTCCCATGATCGGGGTATGGAAAAGGAATATTTTCAGTGGAATAGAGTTTTGCAGATCTCTTGCTGTTCTCGATCCGGATAAGGTGAACAGCGAGGTTGAGGCAAGGAAGGCAGCTTTCAGAGGTGAAGAAATTGCCGGGAAAACCCTGGCCGTTGTCGGGCTTGGTCAGATCGGAGTGAGGCTCGCGAATGGCGGCACTTACCGGCATATGAGGGTTAACGGCTTTGATCCGGCTCCGGCTCTTGCCAATATTCATCAGCTGTCTCCTGATGTACGGGTTTGCCGATCACTTAAGGATGCTGTAAATGATGCTGATATGGTCAGTCTTCATTTGCCCTTAAATGACCAGACCCGCAATTTTGTTGACAGTGAATTTATCAGCAGAATGAAAAAAGGGGCGGTACTTATCAACTATTCCAGGGGACCGGTTGTCGATGAGAAGGCAGTTATCAATGCTCTGAATAGTGGTTTTCTTGAAGCGTATCTATGCGATTTTCCCACTCCTGCCATTATCGGCCATCCCAAAATCCTGATGACCCCGCATCTGGGTGCATCGACCTCAGAGTCTGAAGAGAACTGCTCAACTATGGCGGTAAAGGAGCTGTCAAGCTATTTGAAATATGGCAATGTCGTAAACAGTGTGAATTTCCCTAATATTGAATCAACCCCGGCCGATAATATTCACTCAAGGCTTATTGTGATGAATAAGGATGTTCCCGGCATGATTGCCCTCATTTCCAATATTTTTGGAAATTACGATGTGAATATTGCAAGTTATTTGAACCAGTCAAATGGAACTGTGGGGTATAATATGATAGATGTGGAACAAGCTATTGTTCCTGCAATTGTGAAAGAAATCATGGAAAATGAGGATGTTATACGAACCCGTGTAATTACTTTTGCAGGTTAGTGGAATGTCGGTCTGTTAGGGGCGGTTGAAAATATTAGACCACTATCACCCCGTACTTGCGGGAGAGTGGTGGGGTTTTGACCGTTTTTAACGCCAGGGGTACAAAAAGCTGTATTTATTTTGACTCCGGAGGGTTGGAATTTCTCTCCTATTTTTGTAACATGCTGAATATATTGTATTTGTTTTCTTCTAATTGAACTGGCACATAATATGCATTTGTAATTATGCTTTATCTCTTCTCTCTTTTCTCCTAGAAAAACCGAACTCTCTCTGTGGGTTCGGTTTTTCTTTTTTTTTGCCAAAACACTTTTTTATGAGTAATCCGGTTCAGAAGGTGGTGTTGCAGCGTGGTATGCATTACCAAATGACTTCCATCTGTCGGGTGGTTGATGAGGTTGTCAGGTGTCTCGATTTCAGTCATAATTTTCATGGCAGCGTCGTGCTTTTAAAACCTAATCTGATAAGCAGCAGAGGTTCAGCTCTTGCCTGTACGCATAAAAAATTTATAGCCGGAGCGGCTGCCTGGTTCCTTGATCAGGGAGCAACTGTTCGAATCGGTGATTCTCCTGCTTTTGGTACTACTCTTTCCGTCTGCCGGCGGTGGGGCATTATTGAGGCAACTGCAGGAATGGATATTGAGTATGTCAATTTTTCCTCCACCGTTAAAAAAAAACTGCCGGCAGGTGTGACGGTCGATATTGCCGGTGAAGCGCTGGAGTGTGATTTTTTTATTAACCTTTCAAAGGTTAAGGCTCATAATCAGATGTTTGTCACTTTGGCGACAAAGAATATTTTCGGTATTGTAAAAGGTATTAATAAGGCGCTGCTTCATATGAGTTATGGTACTTCCCATGACAGGTTTGCCGGTTTGATACTCGATCTGGTTAAGCTTCTACCGCCTGCCCTGCATCTTGCCGATGGTATAACAGCCATGCACATATCGGGTCCTCTTTCCGGAGTCCCCCTACAGCTGAATTGTATCGGCGGTTCCTTATGTCCGGTGGCTCTTGATACTGCTCTCCTTGATGTGCTTGGTCTGGAGAAATCAGACAGTCCTCTCTGGAGAGCTGCAAGTAACAGGAAATATGGTGGATATGACATTGATGCCATTCAGTTCCCTCTCCTGTCTCCGCTTGATTTCATGAATACCGGATTTATTGGGCCCGGATTTTTGCAGCCTGTCCGTTTTAACCCTGTCAGGTTCCTGGGCAGTTTGCTGAAAAGGTACCTGGTGTCCTCTCGTTCGTGAAATATACCCCCCAAAATAAAGCAGTATCAGGCGGCGGAAATCAATTGGAAAATCGGGAGATGCCTCTCTATTTCAATTATATGTATTAGTGCCTTGTTATTGTTGTCTATAATTTGATATAAGAGAGATACGGATAAAAGAAACAGCTCTCTGTCATAATGGAGGAGAATTTGTTCATTGTCACACAAAATAATAGTACCGATTTGCAGTGCTGATCTGCAATCTTTTGCAGGGTGGCCACAGGAGTGGTACTGTCGTTGTGAAATTTTTCTTTTCGGGTGCCGGTTTGTCAGTAATGGGTAGGATAATGAGTTATTGTGAAGATTTTTTCAAATAGAGCGCCGCTGATTCTGGCATCCGGGTCACCGAGGAGGCGCAGTTATCTTGAGGATCTCGGAGTGAACTTCACAGTGTGCCCCGTGTCTATTGACGAAACTCCATTTTCCGGCGAGGACGGCGGTGAGTTTGTTGTGCGTATGGCCAGGGAAAAGGCTGCTGTTGCCGGTGAAAATCATTGTAACAGCTGGATCATTGCAGGGGATACCGTTGTCTGTCTGGACGGCAGGATACTGGGAAAACCGGTTGATCAGGAAGATGCTGTATCCATGCTTATGTCTCTAAGCGGCCGGGAACATACGGTTCAAACCGGTCTTTGCCTCATGAATGCAGGGAAAAAGCTGATACGTTCCTGCTCTGTTAAAACCGAGGTGCTGTTTGCCGGGTTTGACATGTCCACTGCCAGAGCCTATGCAGGTACCGGTGAATGGACTGATAAGGCAGGAGCCTACGGGATTCAGGGAAAGGGAGCATTTCTGGTCAGAGCTGTTAAGGGATCCTATACAAATGTCGTTGGGATGCCTCTCCACGAACTGGTGGAAATGCTAATAAAAAACAATGTTATTGAGCCCCGCCGTTTATACTAAAATTTTTCCATTCAGGATGTTATTTGTTTTTCCTTTAAGTTTTACGAAGTGAGGTACCGGTACCCATAAAATATATGTCACAACGAAAGGTGAAAGCTATGTTGCCGACTCCTTTTTCCGTTGCAGAATATATGATTTCAGATAAATGGAGCAAATGAATGAGCCAGACAGTCCCACTGAAAGATGCAGTTGATGCACTCCGCTCTTTTAATAATGCCATCGTGACCAGTCGTCTTTACCCTCCTGCAGCTCCCCAGGTCGCCAGTGCTGTTGAACATGGTTATAAAGGGTTGCATCTTTTTCTTGTTCAGTATGGAAAGCTTGAGATAACCGTTAAAGAAAAAAAGCCTTTCCTTGATCAATTTCTGTTGGAAGATGATATACTTTCCTCCTTTTCCAATCTTCTTGTCTATAGGCAGATGGCGCATCTTGAGGTTGATCGGCTGGTGTTTGATGCATCTTTGGACAAGTTTGCCTTCGGTCAGATTGTCTCAGTATTCACCGCCAGGGTTGATAAAATCAGAAAAGAAGGTGGTGGCACTGAATACATAACCAGTTTTGGCCTGGCAAAATATTTTCCGGAACCCGGAGCTGATGAAGTTGGGGAACCTCTTGTTTCGGTAGGAGAAAAAATTCGCCCGAAAAAGCTGTTGAAGGTTGATTCAGCTCTTCTGGCTGCTATTTTCAGCAAAAAAGATGACCCGGATGACAGGCAAAAGCTGGCTGGAGGTATGCGGGATAAGGACCAGGCGGTAGAACTGCTTGCGGCTGCGATCGGCAATATTCTTCGTGAACTGCATAAAAAGAAGACGATGCATCGTACCAGTGTGTTCCCTCACGTATTGAGCCGCTGTGAACAGTTTATCGCAACTGACGATCGCAGGGACGTGGCTCCTGTTCTGGGGAGAGGACTGGTGGACAGTCTTAAAGATCCTGCCCTCTGTGTTCTCCTGCTGCAGGAGTACCCCGATGGGTTTGGTATGAATCTGCACGATGCCGTGCTCAATTGTCTCGACAGTGAACGGCTTGGAAATATAATTGTTCTTCTCAGGGAGCAGTTAGCTGCAGCAGATGCAGGTGAAAGGGGAGATGACGCTTTTGCCGGGATAATCAACCAGCAGCTTATGCAGTTGACAAACAGTGAAAAGGGCAGGCAGTTTATTGGTTCTGAAACGGCCAGAAAAGTGCTGCAGGAAGGTGAAAGGTCGAGGAGAAAGCAGCGCATTCAGACCGGGATTCGTGGGATATTGCAGGGCAGTGTTTCTCCCTGGCAAAGTGCTGAACTGTTGGAACATCTTCCTTTCGCGGTGAGCCAGATGGCGGCTTCCACCGGTTCCACCCAGCTTGAAATTCTGCTGCAAAAATTGGTCAACCAGCTTGACAGCAGCAAAACTGCTGATCAGTCACAATTGCTGAATGTACTTATCTTCACCAGTGAAAAACTTGTTTTGGAAGAGAGGTGGAACTATGCGGAT
>JAFDME010000307.1 GCA_019306075.1 Deltaproteobacteria bacterium
CTTGCAGGATTCTTTTTCTGCAGGGTCGTCAATTAGGGCATCCCAGATATTATTAAATGTCTCAGTCATAGCTTAACCTCCAATTTGCTTATATCTTGCTTTACCAATTTTTATATCTCGCTGCGAGGTGTTCTGTGTTGTCTTTTGAAAACAATGCAATACGTGCACCGCATCAGAGAACTTGGCGACATAAAATACTCGAAAGGTGTCGCCTTCCCACCAAATCCGTATTTCCATGACACCACTCCCTACGGTTCCCATCGGCTTCCAGTCAGAGGGATCAAGTCCCCTTTGGACCTTGCGCAGTTGCTGCCCACCAGCTTTCATAGCACCTGGTGGGAAACTTTTAAGGTCATCCAACGAACTGCCATGGAATTTTATATCTTTTTCTTTCATTATATCAAATTTAATATAATCAGTGAAGTGTTAATGTACAACTTCTAGACTAGAACAGTCAACCCACTAGATATGGTATACAGGATTATCGAGACATTGTTCTCTAGTGGTGTATCGTTTCCCAAGTTAATGCATATGGTTCAATTTACCAATACTTGTTTGCCGAGATTCTTAAGATTTGATAGCGGAATTCCGGGGACACTATACATAATTACATCTTCTTTGGGCCAGGTTTACGCTTTTTGAGAGTACGAGAAGTTAACCGTTCCAGCATGGTCACAAAATCGTCACTGCCCAGGGGACGACCTGTTCGTTCATGACTGCGAAGAGTTTTCAGATCATCTTGCGCAGGATCACTACCAAGGAATCCCGCCCAGTCTGGAACAATATCAAGCAGAGGCTGTGCTTTTACCAGGATATCGTCTTCTCCTTCCAGATGGGCACGGGCACTACTCCACCTGTACTCTTCCGGCCTCTTGACTCTATCGGCCCTGACCGGATTAAGCTCGATGTACCGGGCTGTTGCGATGAGATACTGCTCATCCATGGGAAAGGAGGCAAAGCGGCCCTGCCAGAGATGCCCCTTCCACTCCTTCTGAAAATTGATATACCGGGTATAACGCCGATGTGCTTCGCCAATGGCCCGGCGCAACCCGTCTGCAGATTCGGGCACCGCGACAAGATGGACATGGTTGGACATCAGGCAATATGCCCATATCTGCACCTTGCAACGGTTGCACCACTCGGCCATCAGGTACAGATACTCCAGATAGTCGGCATCGGTAAAAAAAGTATCCAGCCGCCGATTACCCCGCTGGGTTATATGATGAGGAATGCCGGGTATTACCACCCGTGCCATGCGTGCCATATTTGCGAGACTCCTTTTGGCTGCGGCAGATGTCAATAATTAAGTATGGTGTCCCTGAATCTAAAGTTGCTTTCATGCCAGCCCGGGATAAGTGGACCTCAGCCAGTGAATCAAATCTTCCAATAACGCCTTGGTGAACGCTATTAATTCATCAGCATCTCTATCTGTAACCCCACCGGTATAATCATATTCAATAATATTTCGTTTTCGACGGCAGGTATTGAGATAATCGGCATCAGCCTGTGTTCGTAAGTCACCAATGCAGGGAAGAGTCGCAATAGTCCGCATGTGGTGACTGCCAGATCCGGAGCGATAGCCCTGGGTGTAAAGGAGAATAGTGCAAAGTTTGAGTGCTCCATTATACGCTATACCAAATCGCCAATCTGCAGAGATTTCGTTTACTTCGGCGTCCTGTAAATCTCTGGTCACGATGGAAAGCAGATCCTGTATTTCCTGTCGAGATGTAGTGTGGGGACGAATCCAACCATTTTTTTTAAAGTTCTTTAAGCTCATCTTCTGTACCAATAATAAAAACCTTCTCTCCTGTCAGGATTTTTGATATAAGGTGATCAGCTGCTACTCGTCGTTCTCTAAATTCATTTTTACTGTATATATGGGGATTTATCTCCCGACCTGTTTGTTCTTCCTGGCCAGAAAGCAGGGTAGAGAGTTCCCGCAACCCTATTTCACCAATGATCATCAGGTCAAGATCGCTTGCGGCAACCTCTTCACCTCTTGCCAGTGAACCAAAGACGACAGCCAGCTGTATTTGCGGATGAGTGAGTACCTGCTCAAGGATTGCCCTGAAGCCAACCGTTTTTGCAACCAGCTCCAATAAAACATGATAGAGCGGATGAGTGCTATTGGCTCTGTAATAGAGCCGATTCCCGTCACGCCTGCTGGTAATAAGATCGAGTCTGGAGAGTTTTTTTAATTCTTGTCGGATCGAGTTGAAAGTTACACTGCATCTTCTTTCAATGGCACGAACATGGAGCTCCAGGTGCCTTTCAGTAAAAAGCAGTTGAAAAATGTCCGCTCGTACTCGAGAGGAGAGAATTTCGCTAAGAATGTCCATATTGAATACATACACTGTTCAATTGAGTAATGTCAATGCTCAACTTGAACAGCTATCAAAATATAGTATATATTTGCATTTATAATTGGCTTATTCAACGGCAATTACAATTCCTGTATGATCCTCCTGCCGACACCTGTGCAGCCCATTGCAGAAATCCCTCCACCTCTTTGTTGGCCTCCACGGG
>JAFDME010000003.1 GCA_019306075.1 Deltaproteobacteria bacterium
ATTGAGTGCCCTGCCCTGTTTTCCGCGTACCTCCCCGATTAAAGACCAACCGAAGGGAAGGGTCAGCAGGGGGAGACAGATCAGCATCGATTTATTGCCGGAAATCACCATTACAACCGGAACAAGATAACTGGTAACTATCAGTGCGGTATAGCCACGCACGGTCCACCTATAGCCCAGAATCACCGCCAGGGTATTCTTCCCTGCCCTGCTGTCCGTCTCCCTGTCCCGCAGATTATTGACAACCATTATAGCAGTTATCAGCAGTCCCGGTGGTATTGCTGCAAAGACAGCCATCCGGCTCAACTCTCCCGCCTGAATAAAATAGGTGGAGCAGACCGCGACCAGGCCAAAAAAAATAAAAACAAAGAGCTCGCCGAGACCATGGCTGGCAAGAGGGTAGGGACCGCCGCTGTATGCCAGTGCTGCCAATATGGAAGATCCGCCGATTACCGCAATGACCGTGCCGCCGACACTGACCAGGTAGAGGAAAAGCAGAGCAGCAAGGAAAAGAGAGAGAATCATCGCCCGTTTAACTTCCAGCGGAGGAATCAGGCCGCTCTGGGTCACCCGCACAGGTCCCAGCCTCTCTTCCGAGTCCACATTACTCTTAAAATCAAAATAGTCGTTGGCAAGATTAACTGCTATCTGCAGTACAATCGCACAGAAAAGGCATGCCAGAGCGGGCATGGGCAGAAACCTGCCATCGGCAACGGCAACGGCTGACCCCACAACCACAGGTGCCACGGCAGCAGGCAGTGTTTTTGGTCGTGCGGCCTGGATCCAGAGTGAGAGTTTTGCTGAAAAATGATTTTGCATAGCCTGATCAGTTCGAAAAAATTTTCACCTAATCCCCGTCAACAAACATATGTTTACTGACCTTTAACTCAATGGAGTATATGGCAAAATAGAGCAATACACCCAGTACTCCCATGCCCATAATACCGGTATACATTTCCGGATAAAGCAGCACCTGATAGGTTTCAATAACGATATAGTACCCGAGACCGTAACTGGTCAATGACTGTTCCGCAATAAAAAGTACTGCAACCGCAGTTCCCACTGAAACCCGAAGGGCCGTCAATATTGCCGGAATCGATGCGGGTATATAGACATATCTGAATAGAGCGCGTCTGCCCGCACCAAGCGACTTCACAGAGAGGATCAGTTCTTTTCTCAATCCGGCGGCCTCATCACGTACCACCACCAGAATCTGAAAAAATATAATAGTGGCGATAAGGGTGATTTTTGAGAGATCCGTTATCCCCATCAGAACATAGATGACCGGCAGGAAAATAATCTTTGGTATTGGATAAAGTATGGCGATAAGCGGCCCCACCACCCTGTCCAGACGGGGCATCTGCCCCAGAGCCAGTCCCAGGGGAGCGGCAAGCAGAGTGGCGGCAACAATAGCCGCAAGAACCCGACCCGCTGATGCGAGAAAATGGAGACCCAGCTCACCCCTGATATTCTGCAGAAAAAGAGGCACCACCACCAGAGGTGACGGCAGAATAGGCCGATTTACAAACAGGGCCATAAGCTGCCAGAGAAGAAAAAACATAGCTACTCCACCAAGAGTAGACAGAAATGTCGCCTTTTTCTTCATGGGAAAACCGGCCCTCCCGCCCGGCCCGTGCCGGAGCCTGAGCCGAGTATATCCCTGAGCTCCTCGCAGCGATCGATGAATTCAGGGCTGTTTCGCTTGTCTATATTGCCTGAAAGATGGTTCTCCCTTATCACAGGCTGACAGTTACAGGGATCATGAAGTACCAGGATCTTTTCACCCAGAACAACAGCCTCTTCAATATCATGGGTTACCGTCACCGATGTCAGCCCCGACTGCAGATGAAAGCTGTTCATCACTTTTTGCAGCTCCTCCCTGATCGGGGCATCAAGAGCGGAAAAAGGTTCATCCATAAGGAGAAGGTCCGGCTGCAGAACAAGGGTTCTGGCAATGGCTGCCCGCTGACGCTGCCCCCGGGAAAGCTGTGACGGGTACATTTCTCTCAGGTTATCAATACCGAGCCAGGAGAGCCAGTGATTAACCCTTTTATCATCCTCATCTTCATTGAGCTGCATACCCGCAGGGCTGTGTTTTCCGTCCGGCCCGTAAAACTTTCTCACCTTGAGACCAAGCCGTGTATTATTCTCCACAGTCGCCCAGGGGAGAAGACCGTGATCCTGCAGCACCAGACCTGTGGAAGGCCTGGCCCTGGTAATCCTACGTCCACCGACCATTATTTTACCCCGGACAGGCTTATTCAGACCGGCGAAAAGAAACAGCAGAGTGCTCTTGCCGCAGCCGGACGGGCCGATAATTGTCCACGCCTCACCACGGTTTACACGGAAGGAAAAATCACGAAACAGCTCTACCCCGTCCCTGTAGTGAAAGAGAAGATCTTCAACCTCAATCATTGACAGACACTATCTGGCCAGAAAATCAGAGGTTACAGAATCCCCGTACACAAGAGGCGCGGAGAGAAGTTTTTTCTCAACCATCCAGTCCATAACATCATCCCACTGGGCCAGATTTGGAACACGCTTTCTCGGGTAGGGCGGGATAGTGAAACTGACTTGAACGTTGCCGGGGACTCTGATTTTTTTCAGCATCAGCTCTTTATATTTTGCCGGATCCGCATTGAGATCGGCAGCGGCCCTGTCCCAGGCCACCATAAACTTTTTTACGGCATCGGTTTTGTCCGCAAGGGCGGCTGCAGAAAAGCTGATAACACTGGCACTCAACCCGGCAAGAGCCGTATCATTGACAATCTCCACGGCACCGGCTGCAATAGCACTTGCAGCCAGAGGATCGGGCAGAGTTGCCGCCTTGATCTGTCCGGAAAGCAGTAACTGCAGTCGTTCCGGCAGAACAGGGACGGACTGGTAGTGAATTTCCCCCCCCTCAACACCCCCCGCCTGCAAAAGCCGGCCGGTTATATATTCGATAATTGTATTTTTTGATATGCCCACAGGAATACCAGCCAGATCCTTTACCCCTGAATAACTGCTTCCCGGCGCAGCAAGAATTCTGAAAATAGGTCTGTCACCTATGGGAGACCTGGCTATCGCAATAATTTTCAGCTGAACCTTATCCCTGTTAAAAATTGCCGCACCGGAGATCTCATTTATCATACCGTCAATCCGGCCCGCCTGCATCAGCTGATCCCGCTCTACTGCACTGCCTACAGGCAGAGTCTCTACAGTGATACCGGATTCCTTGAAATACCCGCTCTCCTCCGCTACAAATATCGGCAGTACGCTGGGGATCGGCAGCAGTGCCAGCCGGAGAAGATGAGCCTCTTTAGCAGCTGATGCCATTGAAATCATGGAAAAGGACAGTAAAATACAGTGAAAAAAAATCAGACACTTTTTTATCATAACTCTCGCTCCTGCTGAAAAATTCTACCCTGTTACTCTTTGATGGCGTCGTAAAAAAAAACGATATCCACTCAAACTCAGCTCCAACAAACACTCTTCTTCTGATTCAGCTGACAGCAGGGTTGCAGCGGGGCACCGGCAAACAATCCCACAGCGAGGCACGAGCGTGGACGTTTGGTGGTATCCTGCTGCAACACTGCTGTTTCATAAAACTACTCAACAGTGAACCTGATGCAGTGATAATCAAAAATTGCTGCATCATCACTGTTTTTCATTAACAAAATTCTTAACCATCATTTTTCCCAGCTCACTTGAGCGATTGGTCGCCGCCTCCACCGCATCCATAATCGTTGTGCGAAGTCCGCCCTTCTCAAGGGTGTGAATACCGGCAATCGATGTACCGCCGGGGGAGGTAACCCGATCCTTTAACTGCCCCGGATGTTCATTCGACTCCAGCAGCAATTTTGCCGAACCCATGACGGTCTGCGCAGAGAGAAGCAGCGAATCTCTCCTGGAAAGGCCCATCTTCACCCCGGCATCGGCCATGGCATCAATTATCAGAAAGACATAGGCAGGACCGCTGCCACTGAGACCGGTAAAGGCATCCATCAGCATGTTTTCCTGAATAAAAACACTTATCCCGACCGAATCAAATATTGCCTTTGCCAGTTCAACATCACCATCAATAACAAATTCACCAGCGGCAATGGCGGTGGCACTCTCTTTCACAAAGGCGCAGATATTCGGCATCACCCTGATAAGCCGTAATTCCTTGCCGAGACCCGACGCTATAGCTGCCAATGGTACACCGGCTGCAATAGAAATAAGCAGTTTCGATTTATCGAGAACTTCGGCAGTTTCCTTCAGCACTGTCGCCAGGATCTGTGGTTTGGTCGCATAAACAATTATCCCCGATTTTTCAGCAACTTCAACATTGCTTGTTGTGGTAGAGATCCCATATTTCTGCCGCATCACCTCGAGCGGTTCTTCACGAATATCTGAACAGATAATATGCTCCGGAATTGTTGCCCCGGAAAGGACAAGGCCGCTGATCAATGCCTCCCCCATATTACCGCTGCCTATAAAACCGATTCTCTTCTCCGTCAACATGGTTAGCTTACTCCTCGCTGGAAATGATTTTTACAAACAAAAAATTTATGGCTGTCTCTTAAAATTGAATGGTTAGAGTCTGTATCAAAAGACTTATCCCATTTATCGGGGTTAACACAGTATGAAGAAAACCTGATTCACACTCCGATGTAAAGCAAAATTACCCTTAACCTTTTTATTATCAGGATGGATATCTGGATCACCTCGACAATACTGCTTCTAACCCTCTACTTCCTTGTCTCGGAGAAGATTTCCCTCGATCTTACAGCCGTCGGCATTATGGTCCTTCTGGTTGTAAGCAGAATTCTTTCCCCGGAGGAGGCGATTGCCGGTTTCGCAAACCCTGCTGTTATCACCGTGGGAGCCATGTTTGTTGTCTCCAAAGGGATGATGCGAACAGGCGGCATCGAATTCCTGAGCAGAAAAGTTATTCAGGTCGCAGGCGGAAATTATAAACTTGCCCTGTTAATCATCCTTCTCACCGTTGCCGTCGCTTCCGCATTTATCAACAACACTCCGGTTGTCATCCTCTTTATACCGGTCATCATGACATTCTGCTGCGAATATGGCCTCAGCCCCTCCAAATTTCTTATTCCTGTCTCCTATGTCTCTATCCTTGCCGGCACCTGCACCCTTATCGGCACCTCAACAAATATCATAATAAGCGATCTCAGTGTCAGTTACGGTTATGACGGGCTGTCGATGTTTGAGCTCTCCATCATCGGTGTACCTCTGGCTCTTGCCGGTATTTTGTTCCTGTTTTTCGCAGCCCCTGAAATTCTGCCGTCACTGACCAACCCGGTTTGCCGGCTGCAGAACAGTGAGCACCGCCAGTACCTGGCAGAATTAAAAATTCCGAAAAACAGCGACCTGATCGGCAGAAACCCCGGAGATATTTTCAAAAAAAGATATCCGGCCATGAATGTCATTGAACTGATCAATAAATCACATATTTATCGTCCCAACAGAGATGAAATGAAAATTGTGGCCGGAGATATCCTTCTCGTTAAAGGGTCACTAAACAATCTTGTCGATATTCTGCACCGGGAAAAGGTCGAACTTCCCTCCTCGGAAAAGGGATTGCTTCTCGGGGCACAAAAGGATGCACCCATCGTAGTTGAACTGATCATCTCCCCTCATTCAACACTCCGGGGCCAGCGGCTGCTTACAACAGATCTGGCAAAAGATCCGGATGTTAACATCATTGCTGTTAAACGAAGCAACCTCCACATATCCGAGCAGCAGATACATGACGTATGGCTGCAGACCGGAGATATCCTGCTTATCTGGTGCCATGACAGCAAACTGGAGTCTATTCGTTCAGAAACCGATTATATCGTGGTGGAAGACGTTTATGAAGAGATAGTACACAAACGAAAGGCGTGGTGGTCCATAATAAATTTCATCGGCATGGTGGGTACGGCAACTCTCGGCATTGCAGATATAATGACCTGCGCACTTACCGCCGCCTTTCTTATGATCATTACCGGCTGCCTGCAGATGCGGGACGCCTACAAGGCACTGCAGGGAGATGTGCTGCTGCTCATTGCCGGAACAATCGCCCTGGGAGCAGCCATGCAAAAAAGCGGCACCAGCCAACTCTATGCCGAATCTTTCCTCAGCCTGTTTTCAGATTTTCCCCCGATAGTTGTCCTGGGAGCTATGATTCTGCTGACCAGCATCAGCTCCCAGCTTTTAAGCAACAACGCAACCGCAATCCTTCTCCTTCCCATTGCCCTGTCAACCGCCGCAGCCATAAACGTTGATCCCAAACCTTTTATTGTGGGAATCTGCTTTGGTGCCAGTGCCTGTTTCGCCACGCCCATGGGATATCAGACAAACCTGATGGTCTATGGACCGGGGGGCTACCGGTTTATGGACTATCTGAAGCTGGGCATACCACTGAACCTCTTTGTGGTGATCGCGTCAACCCTCCTGATCCCTCTTGTCTGGCCATTTTAACCGAACCCGAAAAGCTCAATATACAGGCAGGCGAAGACTCCGGGGCATAGTGTTTTTGCCGGTACCCTGCTGCGACACTGCAGTTACAGGAAGCTACCGGGTAATGAAGCTGAAGTTCTGCAGTAACCAACTCTATTTATTTAAACAGGTTCTGCAGCAATTTCCCGGCCTGCTCGGTGATCTTCTTTTTACCTGCCTGCATAAGCAGATCACCGATGGCATCCTCCACAAAATCGTCACTGAGGGATGGTTTGGCGACCGTCCCTTTAACAGGCACGGTTATATGGGTACCCTCCAGATATTTATAGCCATCGCTCCCCACCATGTTCTGTGTGACGGGGATCTGAACCTCATAGTCCAGACTCTGATCCAGCCCAACTGAACCGGTCATAGTGATTGAGTAATCTTTGATCTGCAGCTCCAGAGGTGAGCATCGCACGCGATCATCCTTGGCGACACATTGCATCGGTTTGTCACTCAGGGTGACTTCCCGCTCATTGGCCTTCATAAGGTCTAAAATCTTTGCCAGCAGACCGCCGACCTGGAGCCTTACATCATTAAAAGTCAAAGTGCAGGTTAATTCCCCGTCTTTCCGGGCCGCCTTATCCAGAGGCCAGCTGAGATGCTGCACACCAAGATCTACAGTTCCTGCGGAAATGGCAGAACCTTTAAAAAGAGGATGAATCTTTGCCAGCACATCACTTGACTCATCCTCGGTCAGGCCCACTCCGGTAAGCACTTTGCTGTTTTCAGGCAGCGAGAGCAGCGGCGGATCAGCGGTAAAATCAATCTTCGGTTTCAACACCATTTCCCCTCTGTTCACCATCCCCTGAATATCAATTCCGGCCAGTGAATCGGCCAGTACAACAGCAACCTCAAGAGATTCGATATCAACCCCTGTGGTCCGCACACTGTCCACATGGAACGAGGTTGAGAGTTCAGTGTGTTTCGGCAGATCCTTCCACTGCCCGTCAGCAGATCTGACCTTAACTGCAAACGACCGTTTCGCCGTACCGGCCATCTCAAGTTTTACATCTGAAAAAGCTTTAATATAGTTTTCCAGGGCTTTCAGATCCAGAGTCATATCACCCTGGCTGGTAAACAGGTGCTCCTCCTTATCCGGAACAAGTTTACCCGCCCCCTCCAGAGAGAAGGGTGGAGAGGATATTGCCACCTTATCAAAGGAGAAATTCTGGTCATAGAGATCACCACTGAGATCCATGGCCAGTTTGATACCATCCTCGGACAACAGCAGCTTATCTTCGGAACTCACCTTCAGAGGTCCAATGTCCCCTGCCAGTTGTACTGACTGATGTTGTGCATCGGTCAAATCGATATTGAGATTGACAGCTGTTTTGCCGGTAATCCCGGTGCCGGGCGGCAGCTTGATGATATCTGCCAGCAGTGTGGTCAAAGGTCCAAGGTTCAAATCTATACTGCCTTCGGTTCTGACCCCATTTTTTATCCGGCTCCAGTCACTA
The DNA here is from genome assembly GCA_019306075.1 of Deltaproteobacteria bacterium. Classification (GTDB taxonomy): domain Bacteria; phylum Desulfobacterota; class Desulfobulbia; order Desulfobulbales; family Desulfocapsaceae; genus Desulfomarina. The sequence goes on from JAFDME010000003.1 coordinate 7,932, forward strand.
ATTACCAGTTCAGGAAAGGCCAGATGACCGCTGCCTGTTTTTAACTTAACCGGTTTCAGTATGGCTGATTTTTTTTTCAGATCTGCTGATCCCCGGGTGGTCAGTACCAGTTCTTTTTCACTGAACTTCTGGTTGCCGTTCTGAAAAAGAAAATCCCCGATATCCAGCCTGGTATCCGCAAGATTTAGCTTATCATCCTGTAAAGTGGCCCCGGTTGCAACATTCACCATGCCGCCAATCCGGGAATCAACAGGCAGCAGTTCCAAAGTCTGCAGCAGGGCGGTCAAACGACCCAGGTCAAAGGATCCCTTAAAACCAAAGTCTTTAAATGAAACAGCCGCCTCAGTAGAAGGCAGCAAGAGGTTTTTTATCACTGCACTGCCGCTGCCTGCCCAGGACTTAAAACTGAGATCACTGTTTACTATTTCTCTGGGACGCATTTCCGGACCCAACCGCACATCGGCAATCAGATCAGCCTTAAATGTATCCAGGGGAGCAATGACACGATCATTATAGCGGAGGGTGAAATTGGTGATGCCAGCCTCTCCCCTGACCACCCGTACTGTTTCTGTTTTACCAGCCATCTGAAGGTTAAGATTGATTTTTCCCCCTGACTGCCAGCCGTCAAGTTGAATAAATTTTCCGATTTCCTTTAAGGCGAGGTTAATATCAGCCTTAAGCTGAACATTCATATCATTGATATCACCCTGGCCCGTGCCATTCAGAAAAGCCGATTGAAGCACGAATTTATCCAGACGCACTCCTGATGCCCCCTGCATACCCCTGACTTCAAGGTTCACCGGCTTGTCCCAGGATATTTTCTTTTTGCCGGCCGCTCCCTCGAGTTTTGCCAGACGGACAGTGGCGTCAAAAAGTGTCTCCTTGTCACTACCGGTGACCTTTGCCTTGAGATCAATTTTACCAGTTGATACCGAGGTTCCCTTTTTCAGATTCAGAGTGGCGGGCAGCTGGGAGGAGAGCTGAGCCAGATCAATAACAGCCTGACCGGAAATCTCTTTTTTACTCTCACCGTCAAAGGTACCTGAAACCGTTCCCGAAGCAAAGGGAGAGGCCAGTTCCAGGTTGCTCAGGGTGAAGGTGGAACCTGCGCTTACTCCATCAATCTTCACCTCCACACTGTCCATGGACGGGCGGTCAGACTTAAACGGCCCTCCCTGCAGCATGATTTTCCTTCCTGCCAGAACCCCTTTTATCTGCAAAGCTGTCGCTGTACTTCCTGATACGCTCATATTCCCGTTGAGCTGCCCACTGCCCGTAGGTCCACCACTGGTAGCAGCCAGAATAGACAGCAGATCCGCTATTTCCCAATTCTCTATATCGATATCCGCCCGGGACTGAATGTCATCCAATTTTGCAATATCTCCCGCCGGCAGAGTGACCGTACCCTTCCCCTCCACCCTGCCTGTGCCGTCTCCGGATTGAAATTTGACCAGATAATCAAGAGAATGTTCAGCTCCGGCTATATCGAGCACGAGATTGAGGTCCTTTACCACCGGTTTCTCTGCCAGATCGGCAGAAATCACAATCACAGTGCCATTAACGATACTGATCCTGCCCCCGATAAGAGGCAGCACCATTCCGCTGCTGTCATCGGTGGAACCGTCAGACTGCACTTTGGTCCCACTTTGCGGCCTCTTTTCCGCAGCCCCGACATCGGCTTCCGGCTGCTCAGAGCTCCCTTTCAGATAGACAGAAACTACCGGTTTTTCTATGGTGACACTGCCCACATCCGTATGGTTTATGGCAAGAGCCAGAAGTCCCTTGGGAACCTCGACATCCGCCACCTTTACCAGGACTCCCTCAGAAGGACTGTCATAGGAAATCCCACGGCATTGAATACCGCTGAACCAGCCCAGGGAGAGGTCATCGAAATCAAGCTGACCGGCCAGCCTGGAACTGGCGGCCTGTTTCACCCTGTTTTCAGCCCAGCGGGTTGAAAGCAGGGTGGGAAGGGAGAACAGCCCTGCTAAAATAACCAACAACAAACATCCTGTTATCACCAGTAGCTTTGATTTCTTCTTCCAAAAAGGGATTTCTGCCATAGTGTCCTCTCTCCATTCAATATGGTGTCTTACTGATGTTAATTAGGCTGTTATGAGAAGAAAAAACGGAAAATCTGATCTGTCAATGGATCAACACCTGGGGGTTGGACCAGAAGCATTTTCATTTTTATTTCTCATCTCCTTAATGATAGACGAACGGTATGTCGAGTATTTATTCTAAAAAAGAGCATTAACTCTAAAATGGCAAGGAGAAAAGTACCGGTCAATTCTTTTTCCGCAGCTCCTCCAACAGTCCCAGGTCAGGGGAACCATCCTCGACCAGACCCGCACGGACCTGGAATCTGCGAATCGCCTTTTTCGACTCTCTTCCCAGGTTCCCGTCAACCTCTCCAGTGTAGAAACCGAGCTTTTTCAACCGCTCCTGTATCTCAAACTTTTGTGAGACATCCAGTGCCCCTACAGGCCTGGGCCAACCCTGCACCATCCCTTCGCCGCCTGCCAACCGGTCAGCGAGAAGCCCCACGGCGAGAGCATAGGCATCAGCATTGTTATACCGTTTCAATACAAAAAAATTCTTCAACATTAAAAACGACGGGCCATCAGATCCGGCGAGCATCTTTAAAACAGCCCTGTCACCGGGGCGGGGATAACTCTTGCCTTTGGGACGAATAAAACCAAGCTTTTGCCACTGAACCAGGGTTTCTGTTTGACCCCTGTACCTGTCGCCACCTGCGGGAGTAACAACTTCATATCCCCAGGTCTTTCCACTCCGCCAGCCATTCTTCTGCAGCAGACTTGCCGCTGTAGCCAGGGCGTCTGGAATAGAATTCCAGATATCGCGCCGGCCATTGCCATCCATATCCACCCCATAGGCAAGATAGCTGGTTGGAATAAACTGCGTATGCCCCATGGCTCCTGCCCATGAGCCGAGAAACTTGTCTCTGTCGATATCTCCCGCCTGGAGAATTTTCAGGGCCGCCACCAGCTGGGACCGGCCAAATTTCCGCCTTTTTTTATCACCATATGCCAGCGTTGCCAAGGCTCTGGGTACATAGTGCAACCGACTGGTCTTTTTCAGAATTTCCCCGTAACTTGACTCCATGGACCATATGGCAAGCAGCACCGACGACCTGACCCCAAACCGGCTCTCCACACTGCTCAGTGTTGCACCATGGATTTCAGCCATATTCATTCCTTTGCTGATCGTCAGAGGATTTACCCTTGCGTCCAGATAATCCCAGATTTTCGTTGTAAATTCCGCCTGATAGGCTGCTTTTTTCAAAACCAGAGCGTCCGGCTCCGTAACTCCTGAGAACGCTTTCTCATAGGTCTCCCTGCTCACACCCTGCAAAGAGGCGACTTCGTAAAAATCAGCTATCCATCTTTCAAACCCACTCTCAGCCCCGGCAGAAAAAGATTGTGCCAGGACGGCTATAAAGATAACCGGCAGAACCACAAGCCATCTTCTGATTTTAACTGTACTATGCATAACAGATCCCACTCTCCTGACTAATTCCTGTCCATAAATGGCCTTTCTGAGGAGTCTCGCATACTCACTTACCTGTCCTGACTTTTTGGTGCATGTTAAATTTTATCCTCGGAATATCATATATATACCTGCGGTAAAATTTATCCTGCGCCTCAATTTAGAAGAAAAAATCTCATTTCTGGACAGACACTGCCTAAATTTTCACAGATGATCAATCTCAACATATTGATATAATACCAACGTTTGCTTTAACAAAGATACCGGACTGTTACCAGTTATAAATCGTTCATCCCTACTTCTTCCTGCCTTCCAATGTTGACAATAATGGAGGATTCAGGTATCAGACAACGATCCTTATATGACGCAACCCGGAAACTCCATTCTCTCACCACAGAGAGCACAAAGGACACAGAGAAAGAAGATTTTTTAGTATCACTGGATATTGCCATGGAACTGCTCCATCACCTCAACCTTGAACCGTCTCTGGCTATCCTTTTCACTCTCAGTTTTCTGGCGGCAACCATCATTCCCATCGGCTCTGAATGGCTGCTGGTAGTGATGATCCTCACCGGTTTTTCCCCGGCCCAAGCGGTGATAACAGCAACTGCTGGTAACTATCTGGGAGGGTGCACCACCTGGTTTATCGGTCTATATGGATCAGATTTCATTATTTCAAGAGTGCTTCGCGTCAGTGATACAGAGCTAACAAGGGCAAAAGAGATCTACAGAAAATACGGTTCCTGGTCACTCCTTCTCTCATGGCTGCCGGTTATAGGGGATCCGCTCTGCCTGCTCGCCGGAATATTCAGGATAGGATTTATACGCTTTTCTCTCCTTGTATTTTCCGGAAAATTATTTCGCTATACAACCCTGGCTGTATTGACTGTACAGTTCAACTGAGGTTAACAGACAATGAAAAACCAGATTTTAAAGAAAATCTACACTCTTTTTACAGAGTGGAGTTCCCATGGACAAATTGCCTGCCGCAAAGGCTGCGCCGTCTGCTGCACCAGAAATGTTACGATTACCGCCCTTGAGGGAGAGATCATCCTCCGCTTTATCATCAAACACAAGATGGCACAGTGGTTTGGTGAAAAACTGAAAGTGGAGAAGGCTCATCACCGCCCGAAGATGAGTACTAATGACTTTGCCAGGGCCTGCCTGCAGGAGAGAAACGTCGATTTTTCAGAAACACCCGGCCAGGCCCCCTGCCCTTTTCTTGAAGAAAATATCTGCCGGATCTACCCGGCAAGACCGTTCGGCTGCCGGATGATGATCTCAGAGAGAACCTGCACCGCTGATCAACCGGCTCTTCTTCCCGAGAGATACCTTGCAGCATCAACTGCGGTTACCCAGATCATCGAGCATCTGGGCCAGAAGGAATACTGGGGAAATATGCTCGACGTGCTTCCGGCTCTCTGTGATATCAGTGAATTCAGCCCGATTTCCCGCCACCTGAGCACAGCCGACATGATGCAGGCGCGGCTGCGGACTCTCACTGCAAAACCACTGCCCGGCTTTCTCTTTACGGAGGAAGAAGAACAGACAGTTTCCCCTCTGCTGCAAACACTATTTGATACAGAAATCGAGGGAAAACGTATTGAGGATATTCTCAACGGCAACTACTGACCCCTGTAAGAAGACTATTCAAACAGAGGCAAAAACTCCTTATATCCCCTTTTGCCCAGTTCATTGACCGGGATAAATTCGAGGGATGCCGAATTGATGCAGTATCTCAAACCGGTCGGTTTCGGTCCATCATCAAAAAGATGTCCAAGGTGGGAATCACCGTAACTGCTGCGCACCTCTGTTCTGACCATAAAAAACTTGGAATCCTTTTTCTCAACGACATTTTTGTCCACCAGGGGGCGGGAAAAACTTGGCCATCCTGTCCCTGACTTAAACTTATCAAGAGAGCTGAAGAGTGGCTCGCCGGAGACGATATCCACATAAATCCCAGCCTTTTTGTTATCCCAGTAGGTATTGTTAAAAGCGGGCTCGGTACCATCCCTGCGGGTCACATCATACTGCATGTCCGTGAGCCTGGCGCGGAGCACACTGTCATCCGGCCTGGCATACTGCCTCGGGGCAGGCTTGTCTCCCCAGGTATCTTTTAAAAACCCGGCACGACCGGAACCGACCTTGTATGCTGAATAGTGAACTATATTCTTCCTGTAATAATCCTGATGATATTCTTCCGCCGGATAAAACTTCTTTGCGGGAACGATAGCTGTAACTACAGGTTTGGGAAACACTTTTTCATCATTGAGTTTTTCCTTCGACTTTTCCGCTATCTCTTTTTCTTCCTCATTGTTATAAAAAATTGCTGTGCGGTAATGGCGGCCGCGGTCAGCAAACTGGCCTCCGTCATCGGTGGGATCAATCTGCCGCCAGAAGGTATCAAGCAGCTCACCATAACTGATTTTCCCCGGATCGTATACCACCTGCACAGATTCGATATGGGAAGTCCTGCCGCTGGAAACTTGATCGTAGGTGGGATTCTTCTCATCCCCCCCGGAATATCCTGCGGTGACACCAACTACCCCTTCCAGCTGCTCAAACGGCGGCTCCATACACCAGAAACATCCTCCTCCAAAAACAGCAGTTTTATTTTCTTGTACCGCTGTCTCCTGCCCTGCAAGTGCTGGAAGCACCGCCAGCACCAGCATAGCCGCTATAAATATATACTGCATATCTTCCTCCTTTATTGACATTGATTCCCAAAGCTACTTAACCATACCATATTCACTGCCGCAAATGGATCAAGTTCTATCATTTCACAATCTTAAATCAACTCCATATAAACGACAGGCAGAGAGGGCATGACCAGGCTCTTTTTTTCACGGAGGAGTCCAATTTTCTGTTTCATAATTAGGGCTCCATTGCTATAGTGCCAGCCATGGAAAATACAAACAATACAAAACGGACCAAATTTATTTTTGTAACCGGCGGTGTCCTCTCCTCTCTGGGGAAAGGGCTGGCATCAGCCGCCATAGGAGCCCTTCTTGAAAGCCGGGGCCTGACGGTTACCTTCCAGAAACTCGACCCCTATATCAATGTTGACCCGGGAACCATGAACCCTTTTCAGCATGGAGAGGTCTATGTAACCGATGACGGGGCCGAGACTGACCTCGATATGGGCCACTACGAGCGTTACACCAACGCCGTTATGGCCCAGAAAAACAACTATACTTCGGGCCGCATCTACTATTCCGTTATCACCAAGGAGCGGCGGGGGGAATATCTTGGAGGGACTGTACAGGTCATCCCCCATATAACCGACGAAATTAAAGCTGCCGTGCTCCAGCTGGACGGCAGTGTCGATGTTGCCATCATCGAAATCGGCGGCACGGTCGGTGACATTGAAGGGCTTCCCTTTATAGAGGCAATCCGGCAGCTGCGGGGAGATCTTGGCAAAGAGTATTCCCTCTATATCCACCTTACCCTTGTGCCCTATATAAAAACAGCGGGAGAGGTAAAAACCAAGCCAACCCAGCACTCTGTCAGGGAGCTTCGGGCAGATGGTATCCAGCCGGACATCCTTGTCTGCCGGACCGAGGTTCCCCTGGAAGACAGTCTGAAGGCAAAGCTCTCACTTTTCTGTAATGTCCCGCCTGACGCCGTTATCACCGCAATAGACGTGGACACAATCTATGAACTGCCGCTCCACCTGCATAAAGAGGGACTGGACAGTAAGATTCTCGAGCTGCTCAATATCTGGACAGGCCAGCCTAATATCAAACCCTGGGAAGATCTTGTTCACACCATACAGAACCCGACAAGCGATGTCACCATCGGCATTATCGGTAAATATGTTGATCTGACTGAATCATACAAGAGCCTGCATGAGGCACTGGTCCATGGCGGTATCGCCAACGGCACTAAAGTCAACCTCCTCTATATCAGCGCTGAAGATCTGGAATCGGAAGACCCGGTACCCCTCCTGGAGAAATGTGACGGGATCCTGGTCCCCGGCGGGTTTGGCAAAAGGGGCACTGAAGGAAAGATCAAGGCCATCGGCTACGCCAGGGAGAACAAAATCCCCTTCTTCGGCATCTGTCTCGGCATGCAGCTTGCCGTTGTCGAATTTGCCAGAACTATACTCGGACTGGCTGGTGCCAACTCAGTTGAAATGGATGAAAACACAGCTGATCCTGTTATCTATCTGATCAAGGAATGGTTTGATTACAGAGCCGACAAAATGCAGGTTCGCGACGAGGAATCCGACCTCGGCGGCACACTCCGCCTTGGCGCCTACCCCTGTGTGCTGAAGAAAGAGACCAACGCTTCCAGAGCATACAACCGGGTTGAGGAGATTTCCGAACGCCATCGACACCGCTACGAATTCAACAATGACTACCGCCAGCAGCTTGAAGAAAACGGTCTCGTCATCGCGGGAACATCTCCGGACAATAATCTTGTTGAAATCATTGAAATTAAAGACCATCCATGGTTCCTCGGATGCCAGTTTCACCCTGAATTCAAATCCAAGCCGATGAAGCCCCACCCTCTGTTCAGGGATTTTATCAGTGCTGCGCTCGAAAAAAAGCAGCAGGGATAGGAGAGGATTAAAAAAATATGCAGGAAATCTCTGTTTCCATCCAGACTCCGTCCGGCACTCCGATTACCGTGGGTACGAACCAGCCCCTCCTGCTCATAGGCGGACCCTGCGCTCTTGAGTCTGAGGATCTCGCCCGCAGGGTTGCTGAAACGATGCTGGAAATCTGTGACCGGCTTGGTCTCTCCTACGTTTTCAAGGCATCGTTTGATAAGGCCAACCGCACCTCACTCTCCTCCTACCGCGGCCCGGGCCTTGAGGAGGGGCTGGCGACCCTGGCAAGGATAAGACAGGAGCTGCAGGTGCCTGTTATTTCCGACATTCATGATGTCAGCCAGGTTGAAGCAGCAGCAGAGGTCCTCGATATTATTCAGATTCCAGCCTTTCTCTGCCGCCAGACTGACCTCCTCGCGGCAGCTGCGCTGAGCGGAAAGGTGGTTAACGTCAAAAAAGGGCAGTTTGTCTCTCCCTGGGATATGAAAAATGTGGTGGACAAGGTGCGGCACAGCGGCGGGAAAAAAATTATGCTGGTGGAAAGAGGTGCAACCTTTGGCTATAACAACCTCGTAGTCGATATGCGATCACTGCCTGTCATGAGATCCCTGGGCTGTCCGGTAATTTTTGACGCCACCCATTCTGTTCAGCTTCCAGGGGGGGCCGGAGGCGTCTCGGGGGGACAGCGCGAATTTATAGAACCCCTGGCCAAGGCCGCTGTTGCTGCTGGAATTGACGGCCTTTTCATGGAGATTCACCCTGCCCCGGACAAGGCCCTCTGTGATGGGCCAAACTCTATCCCCCTTGACGATATTGAAGAACTGCTGAGAAAAATCGTCAGAATTCGTGCAGCTGTTGATTAATCATGTCCGAATCCCATTCCATGCAGCCAGATCCCAACCGCAAACTGGCCCTGACAAAGGCCCGGGATATCAAGCTCCTCCTCCTTGATGTCGATGGAGTACTCACTGATGGCAACCTTCTCTACACCGGCGTCGATCAGGAAGGTAAATCGTTTAATACCCTGGACGGTTTTGGTCTCCGCCTTATGCATGAGGCGGGAATTGATGTGGGGATTATAACAGCGAGGGAGTCTGCAGTAGTACAGCGGCGTGCAGCCGAACTGAAAATGCGCTATATCCACCAGGGTGCCGTCAACAAAAACAGCGCCTTTACACAGATAATCGCCGAATCGGGACTGGCACCTTCCCAGATCGCCTATATGGGAGATGACTGGCTCGATCTTACACTCCTCCAGCAGGTCGGTTTCGCAGTCGCTCCGGCAAACGGAGTGGCTGAAGTGAAGAAAATTGCACACTATGTTACGCAACAGAGAGGAGGCCATGGAGCTGTACGTGAATGTTGCGAGCTGATTCTTGAGGCACAGAACCTGCTTCCGGCCCTGCTGCGTAAATATACGATCAGATGAAACTGCACCGCAATACAATCTGGCTTGTTCCCCTTATTCTGATCATAACCTTTCCGCTCTGGCGTATCCCCGTCGGAGCATTTCTAACGCCAAGGGGCGGTTTCAACCCTGAAATAGCCAACGGTGGCGGTGAACCAGCCAGCCAGAACTTCAGCATGAAAAAAATTACAATTCTGCAGAATCAAAAAGGCAAGGACACAGCACTGATCCGAGCCGAATCAGCCCGCACCGCAGGCCACTCAAAAGTTTTTGTTCTCCGGAAAGTTGATGCTGACCTCTTTGATGCAGCCGGAAACATTACCCACGTTGTTTCCAATACGGGAGAGTACAATGTTACCACCAAGGTCCTGACACTTATTGACGATGTGGTGGTGAACAAAACCCGGGATAAACAGTTTCTCTACACCGACCTGCTCTACTATGACGGTGACAAGCGTACCGTCCGCTGTCCCGGTAAAACCAGACTGGTCAGCCAGAATGCAACCATTGACGGAGGAAGCCTCGACTATGATATTGAGGCCGCCAGATATGATATAGGGGGCAGGGTCCATGTTACGCTTGATGGATTCAGTGTACCTGCAGGCAGTCCAGCACCGTGAACTGTTCTCCCTCAACCTGCCAGCGGATATTGACATCCCAGAGCAGCATGCCAAACCGGTTCTTACTCCCCTTTTGACTCGCAGGCCTCGGGTCATGGTGAATCATCTCCTCAATCAGCCTTCTTATTTTTCTGCCCGTCTCCTGCTCATAGGTTTTGCAGAACTGCGCAGCCTGTCCGCTGAACTGAATACCGATCTGCTCACTGCCCTGCCCTGTGCTGTAGCCCCCCGCTGCCGACTCTATGGAGTCGCTGTATGCCACATATGGCTTAATATCAAGAACCGGGGTCTGGTCAAGAAAATCAACCCCGGCAAGCTCCAGCATAAACCGTGTTTTCACCTTTCTGACAGAAACGAGCCTTACAGCTGACATTCCCATATGATTTGGCCGGTGGGGGGATCGTGTGGCAAAAACTCCCACCCTCTTTTTTCCACCCAGCCCGGGAGGACGCACTGTCGGTTTCCACCCTTCCTCTACTGTTTTATGAAAGAGAAAATGGACCCAGATATGTGAAAATTGGTCAAGGCCGCGTATCATCTCCTCCCGGTTGAACCGGGGCAGCAATTCCAGCGATGCGGTGGCCGATTTCACCATACCGGGCTGACGGGGTATACCAAATTTTTCAGTAAAACAAGAATGGATGATGCCTACAGGTTCTATCACAAAACTCTCAATCATATGCAGTTCTCCCGGCCAGCATTAGTGAATCTACCTGTCCGGACACGCTGATATCGCCCCGGACACCGCATAAGTAACACATATTTTATAATTTTATTACCAGCCCTTGACAAACACCCTTTGTCACTGCTATGGTAACACAATTTTTACAGTCGTAACACTCCGGCTGCTTCCCGGAGATAGAACGGCTCACTCCCAATGAAGGGTATCCTGCAAAGAGGATCTGTCTCCAATGCATATTTCCGAAGGAATACTCAGCCCGCCGGTACTTATAGCCGGAGCCGCAGTCGCCGCTGCCGGAACAGCCATAGGGTTAAAGAAACTCAACTACGACAAGGTGATGGGGGTGAGCATCCTCACTGCCACATTCTTTGTTGCATCTCTCATACACGTCCCCCTGGGACCTGGCAATGTCCACCTTATTCTTGGCGGACTGATGGGGATTCTCCTTGGCTGGAGCTGTTTCCCCGCTATACTTGTCGCCCTCTTTCTGCAGACAATTTTTTTCCAGTACGGCGGACTCCTGGTACTCGGGGTCAACACAACGATAATGGCCCTCCCGGCTGTTATCTGTTTCTATCTCTTTCGCACCTGGTTTAAAAAGGACGGTAAAAAGAGAAAGCTGGCTGCTTTTTCCTGCGGCTTTCTCTCTATTCTTATCTCGTCTCTCCTTGTGGCCCTTGCCCTCTCACTGACCGACAAAGGTTTTATCCGGGCAGCAGAGCTTATTGTCGCAGCACATATTCCTATTATGTTTATTGAAGGTATTATAACCATGTTTACTGTCTCTTTCCTGGCAAAAGTTCAGCCTGAATTTCTACAGATAAATGATCAATGAACCATACAGTTTTATTTACTCTGGCATTTGGCATTCTGTTGTCCCTCCTCGCCCCTGTTCCCGGTCACGCACACAAGGTGCGTATTTTTGCCTGGGAAGAAGGTGGCACTATAAAAACAGAATCAGTATTCAGTGGCGGCAGACCCGCAAAAAGTGCTCAGATCAGTGTCACCAGCGGACAGGACAGGAAGCTGCTGCTCAGCGGAAAAACAGATGACGATGGGATGTTTTCCTTCCCCGTTCCCGCAACAGCAAAGGAAAATCAGTCAGATCTTGAAATAACAGTCAACAGCGGAGACGGCCACAAGAACAGCTGGCTTCTGGAGGCCCGGGACTATCTGCAGACAACCGGCAATGGTACGCCTCCAAGGCCGCCGCCGGTTGCACCTGACACCTTCCCCGGCCAACCCACGACCACACCTGATCTGCAGCAGAAAGGTACAGTGTCTGCTGCAGATCAGGCCGAACTCTATAATATTATCGAATCGGCCCTTGATAAACAACTGGGCCCGATAAGACGGTCTCTTGCGGAACTGCAGGATAAAAAAGTATCCCTTCAGGATATTCTCGGCGGCATCGGCTATATCCTTGGACTGGCTGGTATAGCAGCCTACTTCAAATCCCAAAAAAACCAGTAAAAAGGTGAACATCATGAAGAGAGAAGCAGCTCTTTTCCTTTTCACAGCAGCACTGATTTTTCTCCATGCCGGCAACAGTCTCGCCCATTTTGGAATGGTTATTCCTGAGCGAAATATTATCACCCAGAAAAACAAGAGCACCGGTTTTGACATCGCCTTTGCCCACCCCTTTGAAAACAGGGGAATGGACTTAAAAAAGCCGAAAAGATTCACTGTCACCAGCAGTGGCAGAATTACAGATCTCACCGCCACTCTGCAGCCGGCAACCTTCATGGGTCACAAATCATGGAAAACAGATTTTGCATTTATGAGACCGGGTGTTTACATCTTTGCAATGGAGCCAACCCCCTACTGGGAGCCCTCCGAAGACATCAGCATCATCCACTATACCAAGACTGTTATCGGGGCATATGGAGGGGACGAAGGATGGGATAAGCCCCTGGGTCTTGAAACCGAGATCGTTCCTCTGCTGCGCCCCTTTGGTAACTACGGTGGAAACAGTTTTACCGGCAAGGTGCTGCTGAAAGGCAAACCCGCACCGGGTGCAGAAGTGGAGGTGGAAATTTACAATAAGGGAAATTCTCTCCGAGCGCCCGGAGACTACCATATCACCCAGGTTGTAAAGGCCGACCCCAACGGCATCTTTACCTTTACCTGCCCCCTGGCAGGCTGGTGGGGATTTGCCGCCCTCAGCGAGGCTGATTACACCATCAAAGATCCCGCGGGCGCGGAAAAGGGTGTGGAGATTGGAGCTGTCCTCTGGATATACCTTGACCCGCTGCCGAAGAGGCAGGAGTAAGGCATAATGATGGATGAACAGTTTGCAGAAGGTGACTCACTGCTCCATAAACGTGATCCGAAAGCAAAAATCATAGCTTCCGCAATCTTTATAACAGCCGCCGCCTTAACTAGAAGTTCCACCGCGGCAGCCATGTTCCTCGCTTTTGCCGCAATACTCTGCGCTCTCACCGGACTCCCCCTGCGCCCCATTCTCAAACGACTCCTGGCGGTAAACAGTTTTACCTTCTTCCTCTGGATCACATTGCCGCCCACCTATGGCGGTAATGAATTCATAACCCTGGGCCCACTCTCCCTCTCTGTTGAAGGAATCCGGCTGGCCGCCCTTATAACATTGAAAACCAACGCTGTAGTTCTTGCGATAATCGCTCTGCTCGGCACATCACGGATTGCAAACACAGGACATGCCCTGGAAACACTGCATCTGCCCCAAGGGCTCTGCTTTATCATGCTCTTTTCTTATCGTTATATTTTTGTTATCTACCAGGAATACCAGCGGCTGGTAAGAGCAGCCCGGCTGCGCTGCTTCAAACCGGCGACAAACATCCACACCTACCGTACCTTCGGCTACCTTTTTGGCATGACCCTGGTTAAGAGCTGGAACAGAGCGTCACGTGTTCATCAGGCCATGATTCTTCGCGGTTTTGACGGACACCTGATCCCCCTTTCACAGGACAGATACCGCAGAAGCGACACTCTCTTTCTCCTGGTTATACTGACCCTCACTCTCTCCATTGCACTGGTCGGCTTTCAGTACCCATGAAGACCTTGCCTCTTGCCTTGACCGCAAATATCGTATAGCTTCCTATCATGTCAAAACAACCTCTCATTGAATTACGAAACATCAGCTACCTCTATCCCCACAGCACAGGTCCCATACTGGAGAACCTCAACTTTTCCACGCAGGAAAAACATATCGGTGTTATAGGTTCCAACGGCTGCGGCAAGACAACATTTTTCCAGATTATTGTCGGACTGTTAACTCCGACAGCGGGACAGCTTCTCTTTCATGGCAAGGAGATAAAAGATAAAAACCGGATGCGCGATCTGCGCCGCGAGGTGGGCTTTCTTTTCCAGAATTCCGACGATCAGCTGTTTTCCCCGACAGTCATTGAGGATGTAGCTTTCGGCCCGTTGAACCTCGGCTATTCTCAAACTGCAGCAAAAAAAACAGCTATTGAAACTCTGGCAAAACTGGGGCTGGAAGGATTTGAAGAACGCATAACCCACAGACTCTCCGGCGGTGAGAAAAAACTTGTCGCCCTTGCCACGATCCTGGCTATGGAACCGAAGATGCTGCTGCTGGATGAGCCAACAAACAATCTTGATCCCAAAACACGGTTACGTCTTATCAGCATCCTGCAGGGGCTGGACCTCCACCAGATCATCATTTCCCATGACTGGGATTTTCTCGAACAGACAGGTTCAACACTCTACCGGATTGAAGATGGCCATATCCATAGATGTGAAGAGGATCATATCCATGTTCACAGCCATATACACAAGGCGGGGGATTATCCACACAGACACGGCCATTAGTACCTTACTCCGTTAAAGCTGTAATAAAAAACAAGGAAATGCGGGAAGTATTCAGCCGTAAAAATAGGTATATACCTCCAAGGTACTTACTTGCAGCTTGTCTGCGTTAGTGCCTTATTCCAGAACTTCTGCAAAAAAAACAAGCAACTGGAAAAGGTTGTTTAAAATTATATGGTTGAGTTTACTTCAATGGCACTTATCCAAGCATTTTAAATTTCCAATTTATTCGGGTTAGTGCCTTACTCCAGATAGACCAGGGCATAAACTCCGACTCCGAGAAAAACCTTTCATCACAGAGGACACAGAGAAAGAATATTTTTTGCCTTCTCTGTGCTCTCTGTGTCCTCTGTGGTAAAAGAATAGAGTTTTTGGATTGCGGGAGAGAAGAGTGTACGAGCTAGCACATCACCGGATATCTGAAAAAATTCACCATGGCAACAACTCCGTGATTTTCCGGGCAAAAGATACCAGAACGGACAGATCCGTTATTCTCAAGTTTCTCAAAAACCGCAACCCCGGCAACGAACTGCTCCGCGACTTCGCCCGGGAATACTCAATCACCGCCTCCTTTACATCAGATCGGATTGTCAAAGCCTGCTCCCTTGAAAAATATGGCAACAGCCTGGTAATGATCCTGGAGGATTGCGGCGCTGTTTCCCTCGCCTCCATGATCAGCACCGTGCAGAAAAATATTGCCTGGGTGCTCGATATTGGTATTCAGCTGACCAGGGTTCTCATTGAAATACACCGGAAAAACATAATCCATCGTGACCTCAACCCATCAAACATTGTGTATAACGGAGAAAAGCAGACAATTACCGTGATTGATTTTGGTCAGGCCCGGGCTGGCAGAAGGTCTGATACTCCGGATAAAGAAACGGACATTCTCTCCACCGCTCTTCCGTATATATCTCCGGAACAAACCGGAAGTTATAACAAAACCATAGATTACCGCACAGATCTCTACTCCCTGGGCGTTACCCTCTACCACCTTTTAACCGGAATCCCTCCCTTTGCATCAAGTGACCCAATGGAACTTATCCATCTCCATCTGGCAACCCTTCCCCTCCCTCCACATGAAATAGATCCCGCCATTCCGCGGACCTTGTCCGAAATTATTTTAAAACTGATCAGCAAGTCAAGAAAACTCAGATACCAGACCTGCACCAGCCTGCTGGCAGATCTTTTCAGATGCCGGGCTGAGTGGCATTCTGACCACGCCATCAGCACATTTTCTCCGGGCGAGTACGACCTGCCGGACAAACTCTTTTCCGGAAAACAGGCAATTGCCTTTCTGCAGGAGGAACTCCAGAGCAGAAACTGTTGCCACCTCTGTAATATTGAAGGGATCGGGTTCGGCAAAAATGAAAAACATGAGCAACCCGGCACAGCGGCCCCCGATATTGTCCGGCAGGTAAATGAAACTCTTGCCGGAACAAGGTCTCCAGCCGACAGGCTTAGCCTTATCGCCGCAATAGTGGCCGCCGGAACAAGGGTCAACGAGGCAGAATCCTACGAAACAGCACATTGTTTTCTCCAATCGGGGCTCTCGTTTTTGCCGGAAAACAGCTGGGAACAGCACTACGACCTTACCTTGAAACTTCACATCCGGGCATGCGAGGCGGCATATCACACCTGCGACTACCAGGAAGTGGAACGGCTGTTCAGCGAGGTTTGCCGCAGAGCATCATCTCTTATTGATAAAACAGAGGTATACCATATCAGGATAAGGGCGCTCAAATCCCGATCCAGGCTCACCAAGGCCATGGAAACAGCAAGAGAAATATTACATATGCTTGGCGTCAGGCTGCCCTCCTCACCTTCCCGGATTTTTACCACAGCACAGTTTTTTATCACGCGGCGCGCTCTTTCCGGACGGACAACAGCCGATCTGCTTAATCTCCCTGAAATGCGGAATCGCAGCAAAAATGAGGCTATGCGGTTCCTGGTGGACATGGGGACCATTGCCTATCACGTAAAACAGGAACTCCTGCCGCTCATCGCCATCAAGGGTATCGGCCTTACCCTGCAATATGGCAACAGTATCTCCGCAGGCCAGGTGGCATACCCCATCTACGCACTGCTGCTCTGTACCGCTCCGGGAGGGAATATTTCAAAAGGATACGAGTATGGTCAGCTTGCCCTCAACCTGCAGCAGCGACTGCGTCCCGAAGGACTGGACCCATCAACCCTCTATGTCGTCACCATTATGACAGTACACTGGAAAGAGCACCTCCGCAGGACACTGGAACCACTGTTGACCGCCTTCAGGGGCTGCATGGAAAAAAGTGAACTTGAATATGCAGCGCTTGCGGCCCATGCCTACTCCTATCGTCTCTACTACCTTGGATACAATCTCGGCAGGGCTGAACAGGAGCTCAGCTTCTATCGCACAGAGATTAAAAAAACCGGGCAGCAGAGTCCTCTTCACCGGCAGAACATCCACTGCCAGGCTGTGGCAAACCTTACCGGGGTCTGCAGCAGTCCCTGGCAGTTCCAGGGTGATTTCTATAATGAAGAGATAATGATCCCTCTCCATGAAGCCGCAGAGGACAATACGACGCTGTTCCAGCTCTATCTCCTGAAAGCTGTCCACTGTTTTCTCTTTTACAGTTATGACGAAGCGCTCGTTTTTTCAGATAAGGCGAAGAAGAGGCTGCGGTCGGTCCTCTCCTCCGTTCTGGTTCCGATCTTTCATTTCTATGAATCCCTTATACTGCTGGCACTGTACCGGAACTGCCGCCCAAATATCCGCCTCCGCTACCGGTTCAGAATCAACGCCAACCAGAGGAAAATGAAACTGTGGTCCAGCCATTCGCCCAAAAACTATCAGCATAAATTCCGCCTTGTCGAGGCTGAAAAAGCCAGGGTTCAAGAAAACAGCAGCCGGGCGATGAACCTGTATGACTCCGCAATCAATCTTGCCAGAACCAACAGCTACCTGCAGGAAGAGGCACTCGCCTGTGAACTTGCATCCCGGTTCTATATTTCACTTGATAAGGTTCACCTGGCCCTCCCCTACCTGCATGAGGCCAGGCACTGCTACTACCGGTGGGGGGCAATTGCCAAGGTCCGCCAACTTGATCAGCAGAAACCATTGAAAACTGCGACCAGTGACGGACAAACGGCTTCCAGTGACTTCACCCCGCACACCTTTCCACAGGGAGAAGAGGGAAGCAACTTCAACATGGCAACTGTAGTCAAAGCCTCCAGAATACTGGCGGAGGAGACAACATTCCCGGATCTCCTCAAAAAAATAATGAAAATCATGCTGGAAAGTTCCGGGGCCCAGAGAGGAGTCCTGGTTTTCGACGGAGGGGAGAACTGGACAATAAAAGCTGCGGGGTCCACCCGGATGGACAGTATAGAGCTGCCTGACAACATGGATCTTGAGCATCAAAACAGAGCGTCCAGCGCAATTATCAACTTTGTCATCCATACAGGAAGAGACATTGTCCTCAACGATGCGCAGCAGAAGGGCATGTTTACAGATGATGAGTATGTGGTCAGGAATTCTCCCCGCTCCATCCTCTGTACTCCCCTCACCCACCGACAGAAAGTGGAATGTATTCTCTATCTCGAAAATAATCTCACCAGGCGTGCCTTCTCCCCGAAGAGGCAGGAACTCCTTCACCTCCTCGGCAACCAGGCGGCAATCAACATCAGGAACTCGCGTCTTTTCGGGGAGCTGGAAACCAGTGTAAAAGAACTCCAGATGGAGATAGAAAAACGAAGAGAGATCCAGAAGCAGCTGCTGCACTCGGAAAAGCTCAGCGCACTCGGCCGTCTCTCCTCCTCAATAGCTCACGAATTCGGCAACCCGCTCATAGGGGTGCAGTACCTTCTTACCGACTTTATGGATCGTCCCAACCTGAACCATGAAGACCGGAAATTACTCGCACTGGGAATGGAAGAATGTGAGCGGATGAAAAAACTGCTGAAAGATCTGGGCCAGCTGAACCGGCCGACAACGGGAAAAAGAACTCTCGCCTCCATTCACAGGATTATGGACAACGTCCTCTTTTTTCACACCAACCAGATAAAATTGCAGCAGTTGAACGTGGTGAAAAAGTATGCCCGCAATCTCCCTGATATTGAAATAATAACAGATCAGATCAGTCAGGTACTGTTTAATCTGACCATAAACGCGGTTGATGCGACATCTCCTGACGGCGGCACGATCACCATATCAACCCGACAGACCGAAAGTGAAATATTTCTCTCCATCAGCGACACCGGAAAAGGAATCGAGCAGCGGATTCAGAACAATATTTTTGAACCTTTCTTTTCAACAAAACGGGAAGAAGACGGCACCGGGCTTGGCCTTTCAACATCCTACGGTATTATCAAACGCCACGGAGGCGAGCTCACTTTTGTCTCAAAACCGGGTGAAGGGACAACATTTACTCTCTCTCTTCCCCTACCTCCATAAACAACGGATCCTTAGACAGCTCCACCACCCTCCACTCATCCCCCTCATGATCAAAATCGGCAATTTTATCAATATCCATTTTCAGGTACTTTCCTCTTCCCTCAATGGCAACAGTACCGTCTGCAAGAAGAATCTCACCAACCCCGGTAAAGGAACGACTTCTCTCTTTTTCAATCCGGGCTACCACTTTGATCTCACTGTCAAGGGGTACCGGTTTTCGCAGTTTCATGGAAAAATCCAGAGTTACACCCCAGATGTTGTCCGAATGGGTCAGCATAATCGCCCGACCGATAGTTTCATCAAGGATAGTGGCGGCAATACCGCCATGCAAACGACCGGGGTATCCCTGGTGTTCTTCCAGGGGAGTGAAAACAGCCACTAACAGTCCACCCTCCAGCTCGTAAAACCTGCTTTTCAGACCAAATTTATTTTCCAGCCCGCAGACAAAGCACATCTTTGAATTGGGCTGCTTTTTTGTCACTTTTAAACGCATGAGTTCCTCTCACAATGTGGAATAGGGAGAACGGGTGGGCCCTTCACAATCATTTCAGCAATCGTCATCTTCACCCTCGGCAGAAGGTGGCGCCTGTTGTCAAGCAGTTCACTTTCCAGCAGCGCCAGCCGGCGCAGCATCGGTGTTCTTTCAACCGACAGTGATGGAACATCCTGGTCGCCAACGATCTCCTGGCAGCGAAAACAACCGGGAAACCTCAACACCCTGCCGTCCGGCCGCATCATGGTTGCCGGTACCCCATGGGTGCGGCAGACAAGCATCCGGTGTTCATAAAGAATACAGAGTCCCCCCTTATTCAGGGGACACATTGACTGCGGTCGCTCACCTTCACTCTCCGCCTGCCTGCACTGCCTGATATAGTCCCGTGATTTCTCCAGAACTTCATCCTGTTGTGCCGGATCAAGTTCCTGAAAACCGAGCTGGAGATATGCCCATTCAGCATAGGTGTGGTGCAGAAAATAGGAATCACAGCAGTTATCCGGACAGCCGGCACAGGAAAAATTGAGCTGCTCCGCCACATTATCATACTCACGTCCCAGCTCTTCATATATCTGCCGTAATCGCCGAAGCATATCTTTTGAAAGCACAACATCCCTCATCCCGTTTCCTCCTTAAAACAGAGAACACGGTAAGTGCTTACCTCAAGCTGTCTTTCTCTCCAGGCCGTTTTTTCCAGCCCCGCCTTCAGACAGAGCTGATCCAGAAACTGCTCAGGAGATGGCAGCTGCTGCCAGACCTGGGGAAGAAAGGTTGCTCCCCGGCTGCCCTCTCTTATAGTCACTCCATCAGTCCCCGGCTGTAATTTTTGCGGTAAATCAGCAGGATCCTGGAAATCAAGCGGAACAGAGGGAGTAAGGACGGAAATATCAATCTCCACACTGTCCATCTCCCCGCGGCTGAGAGGAGAAAATCTTCGGTCCCTGAAGGCGGCATTCACCGCATTGTCGCAAACACTCTGCCACAGCGAAACAGCAGGCTCGAGGGTTCCAATACACCCCCGCAGTCTGCCGGAAATTTTAAGAGTGACAAATGTCGCTGCCTTTCTGGAAAAAACCGGGTCTTCGGGCATATCCGGCAACTCTTTCTCCCCATTCAGCCGATCGGAGACGACCTTTCTTGCAGCCTCCAGCAGCTGTCTCCGACGGGCGGATGTCAACCCTTTCTCTGTCCGCTCCATTCAACCCCCAGCATCATACAGTTGATACCACTGCCAATACCAAGCAGGGCGCCTTTCTTTCCCGGCTGAAACACACCCTGCTCAATCGCCATAGCCATGGTGACGGGAGCGGAAACAGACCCCACATTCCCCAGGGTTGCAAGGGTTGCAAAGTTCTTTTCCGGTGCCAGCTCCAGCTGCTCAAAAAGCAGCCTTGCATGGGCTGAACCAACCTGGTGACAGAAGAAGTGATCAATATCATCCCCCTGCCAGCCGGGATTTGCAGAAAACTCGCGCCAGGTAAGAAGAGCCGTTTCAACACCGCGAGTCAACAGCTCCTCCGAATTTGTTGCCATCAGGGTTATATTCTGACCACTCTTCTCCCCGTGGCAGAGGTCGGAGTGAGCGGTGTTCGCCTTCCAGGCACCGCAGACCAGGCGGGGCTTCTTTTCACCCTTCTCAGCCCGCCGCATGAAAAGGCCCATGGACCCGGAACCTATTGTCAGTGAAGCAAAGGCCGGTTTTATGCTTTTCCTGGTAAAAGTTTTATCATCCCGCAGCGATTGCAGGGTGGACTCAAGCAGTTCTTCGGCGGTCTCACCGGAGACAACCAACCCGTTCTGTACCTGCCCAAGCTCTATCATACTGGCCAGCACCACCATTCCATCAAGAAATCCGAGGCAGGCATTGGATATATCGAAAATAAGGCAGGAGGAGGAAAGCCCAAGACTGTTATGCACAAAAGAAGCTGTTGCCGGTTCCATCATATCCCGCGATACCGAGGAAAAAATCAGACACTCGATATCTTTCGCATCAATATTTCCATTCGCCAGAACTTTTTCCCCGGCATGAATCGCTGCCTCACTGGGCCTGGTACCCTCCGGCCACAACCGCCTCTCCCTGATACCGCTCATCAGTTCAAGCCTCCCCCGCGGCAGGTGTAACCGGTCGTAAAGAGGAGACAGCCGATCCTCAATTTCTTCAGATGTAATTACCCTGGGAGGGAGCTGGTAGCCAAAAGTGTCCAGACAGACGTGAGAATAGTGTATCATTGAAAAAAGGGGTTGTTAAAATTCCGATTTATTCGGGTTAGTTATGGTTTCCTGAAAAGTCAGACGCCCTGCGGTCGGTTTCAGCAGGAAACCGGCTCAAGGTGCATCCTGATCTTCTCTTCCGTCAGGGGAGTGGCGATATAGTCATCAACACCATGTTCCAGACATTTATCCTCATCCTCCCCACCACCCAGCCCTATGACTGTTGCCCGTTTACCGGAGTAATCCTCCAGCTGCCTGATGCTTTCCACAGCCTTGAGACCTTCCAGTTCCGGTGAAGCGGTATCAAGAACAACAAGATCAAAATATGACAACGCGGCCTCATACATGGCAGAACGCCTGGTTTCAGCAATGGTCACCCTCCAGCCGGACTCAATAAGAGTGTGAACAAGGGATTGCTGAGTCTCAACCTCATTTACCACCAGCAGAGCCCTGCTGGTGAGATATTTATTCAACAGGTCGACAAGCTGGTCTCTTTCCACCGGTTTCGGCAGGTAATCATCCATCCCCGCCTGCAAACACTTTTCACGATCTCCCTGCATGGCAAGAGCCGTCAGGGCTATTATCGGCAGATG
The DNA here is from genome assembly GCA_019306075.1 of Deltaproteobacteria bacterium. GTDB lineage: Bacteria > Desulfobacterota > Desulfobulbia > Desulfobulbales > Desulfocapsaceae > Desulfomarina. Next base: position 30,246 of record JAFDME010000003.1, read on the forward strand.
ACCACCATTTTTCCTCTCATATTCTCTTATTTTCCGGGTGGCCTCCAGCCCATCTGTCTTCTCCATCTGGACATCCATCAGGACACCATCATAGTCTCCGCCGCACCCTTCCTGCACAGCCTCATCCCCGCTCTCGACACAGACCACCTCCATACCAAGCTGCTGAAGGACGGTTTCCACAAGCACCCTGTTTATATACTCATCCTCCGCCAGAAGAATTTTTTTCCCTTTAAGTCCGTAGGTGGTTCTCTCTTCAATATTCTCAAGAGCCCTGTTCCCCTCCTCCGCCAGGGAAAAGCCGGTCGCCTCCTTCACCGGAAGAGTAAAACAAAAGGCGGAGCCGGAGGAATCACTGTCGAATTCAATAGTGCCGCCCATGATCTTAACAAGCTGAGAGACTACTGTCAGCCCCAGTCCCGCCGAGCCCACCACCAGGGGTTGCGGAGCATAGTTACTCTGTTTTTTTCCAAAATAACGGGTAATAACCTTCCGGGTACTTTCAGTTATGCCACAACCGGTATCGGCAATCGTGAACTTCAGCAGCAGGTTGTTATTGTTATCGTAACCGCTCTGTTCAATCTTTATCGAGACAGACCCGATATCTGTGAATTTAATGCCGTTGTCCACCAGGTTAACCACCACCTGAACAAGCCTCTCCCGGTCTCCATGTATATATGACGGAACACTGGGATCTATATGGTAAAGAAGCTTCAAACCTTTCTCCTGAGCGGCCAGCCGCAGGAGGTAAAGATCATGATCAAGGCTCTCCTTCAGATCAAAATCCTCCTTTTTCAGGTCAAGCTGTCCGGACTCGATCCTGGAATAATCGATGACCTGATTTACCACCCCCAGCAGCCGCTCCACAGAGAGATTAACCATCTCCATATATTCTTTCTGCTCTCCCGACAGTCCTGTCTCCATGGCCAGACTGGTCATACCGACAATACCGTTCATCGATGACCTGATCTCATGGCTCACATTTTCAAGAAAATTATTTTTAATATGGCTCGACTGGTCAGCAAAGAACCGCCCCTGGTCCCCGGACGAATCCTGTATATCACGGTCATCAAAGGAGTGACCCTTCACCACTGCCCTGAAAGCCATCTTCTTCAATGTGCTGTTGGTTTTTTTCTGCCTGTCCAGCTGATCCTTTAATACCTCGACCTGTTGCTGCAGTTTTTCAGTTTCAGTCACTTCCCCCCCTCCCGGGTCTCAACCTTTCTCTTTCTAACTTCCCAGCATCTATGAATTCTTTTATTCCTGGAAAAATCATACGGTATTGTTTTAGCACTAATATCCTCGACAGCAAACATTTCTTTCAACCGGGGGTCCATGGCAAACTTTCTGTAATTTGTTGAAAAAAACAGAACCCCTGCTCCCTCCAGACGAGACATTGCAAGGTGTATAAGCTGAAAATGATCCTTTTGAATATCAAAGATACGATTATCTTTTTTGGTATTTGAAAAGGTGGGCGGGTCAACAAAAATCATATCAAAAACCGCATGGCACTCACGCAGCCATGCCATGCAGTCACCCTGCACAACCCTGTGTTTTTCCTCGCTCAGACCGTTAAGTGCAAGGTTCATCTTCGTCCATCCGGTATAGGTGTGGGAGAGGTCCACCGTGGTGCTGGAACTGCATCCTCCCACAGCAGCCTGAAGAGTAGCAGTGCCTGTATAAGCAAAGAGATTGAGAAATCTTTTACCCTGCGCCTCCCTGAAAATTCTCTGCCGCAGGGGGCGGTGGTCCAGAAAAAGGCCTGTGTCGAGATAATCGGTAAAGTTTACCAGATAATAACAGCTACCCTCCTTCACCTCATACAGTTTTTTCCGGCTGTCCTTTTTTTGATACTGACTCTTCCCCCTCTGCCTCGCCCTTGTTTTGAGAAAAACCCGGTTTGAACGTACTCCAAGTATCTCTTTTACCTGCCTGACCCCACCTCGAAGCCTCTCCGCCGCAAGCTCCTTTTTGATCGACCTGGGCGGCGAGTGTTCATGGATATGCACCCACTTGCCATAGAGATCAACACTGATATTGTATTCGGGTAAATCCCTGTCATA